>JANMMA010000158.1:0-8930 GCA_031372815.1 Sphingobacteriales bacterium | reverse complement strand
TTTGGCACCTCGATGTCGGTTCGTCACATCCTGGGGCTGGAGAAGGTCCCAAGGGTTCGGCTGTTCGCCGATTAAAGTGGCACGTGAACTGGGTTCAGAACGTCGCAAGACAGTTCGGTCCCTATCTGTGGTGGGCGTTAGGAAATTGCGAGGACATGCTCTTAGTACGAGAGGACCGGAGCGTACGTACCGCTGGTGTATCTGTTGTGCCGCCAGGTGCAGTGCAGAGTAGCTATGTACGGGCAGGATAAACGCTGAAAGCATCTAAGCGTGAAACCTTCCTCAAGATGAATTTCCTTTTAAGGGTCGTAGTAGACTACTACGTTGATAGGCTACAGATGTACAAGTGGTAACACTAAAGTCGAGTAGTACTAATTGCCCGTAAGCTTTAATTTTTTTACTTTGTTTTACAACTATCCCAATATGTTAATCTTATTATGATCGAATGATCAATATTCTTATGGTGCTTCTGCCGAGGGTGTTCACCTCTTCCCATTCCGAACAGAGCAGTTAAGCCCCTCATGGCCGATGGTACTGGGCTGCGGCCCGGGAGAGTAGGTAGGTGCCATATTTATTCAAGCCCCACGTTTTTACGTGGGGCTTTTTTTTTGCCTGCTATTTTTATATGATCATTCCGCGTTATCTACCCCATGGATCCAAGACAAATTATTCTTTTAATTATTTTTACCATACAATGATGAAATTATCAGGCGGACTTCTTTATATAATGTTTTATGCAATGACTGTTTGTTCATCTTCATGTGATCAAACGCAAAAAGCAGAATCAACGGATGAGCCTAAGTCTACTGCTCTTACGCCAACGATCAAGGCAGACAAGACTACAGTTGAAGGAAATTGGGTACAAACCGATGCCCCTTACCAATTAAGCATTTCGGATGTTTCCGATAATGGCTTGATGAAAGCAGCATATTTTAATCCGAATCCGATCAATGTCGGTAAGGCGAACTGGTCAGAGTCCAACGGAACAATTTCTGTTTACGTGGAGCTTAGAGACGTCAATTATCCCGGATCGAATTACAAACTTATTTACGTGTCGGACCAGGACATCCTAATAGGTAAATATTTCCAGGCGATTGAAGGATCTACGTATGAAATTTCATTCAACAGGGCTGGTAAACGACCCTGATAAATTATAGCAGACAGATGGTTTGAAAATAAAAATCCGCAGCAAATACTGCGGGTTTATTTTATCTTGGCAGGTATTTCCTGATGTAGGCTTCCTGCGCTGTTAAACCGGCAGCTGATTTTTTATTGGCCAGCGTTCTCAACAGGTTATTGATATAGCCACTGATCTGTGACTGGTATTGTACAGGTACCCTGTCCCGGAAACGCACGATCATATCTACCCCTTTATTAACTTTTGCTTCATCAATGACCTTCTCCATCAATAACGTAATCTGTGGCATCAATTGTAATGCTTCAGGACTGATATCCATTGATGAAAAAGTTTTCAGCAGAAGTTCATAAGCTTCTTCCCTTCCTGCGGCGATCAGGATGGCGGTGATCGACTCATCAAGCTTTCCTCTACTGGGATACTTTGACAATTGGATGGCCGATTGAAGCGCTCTGGCAGAATCTATCCTGGACATCGCCTGAAGACCATAACCCGATATGGAATAAGAAGAATCCTGAATGGCGTTTTCAAAAATAGGGCGATAAGCAGCATTCTCGTATTTGCCCAACAGTCCTATGGCCCTTCCTTTCACGGTCGGCCTTTTATCGTTCCTGCCTAATTCTTCAAGGGTGGACTTTAGTTCAGTTTGAAGGCTGGTACGATTCATATTCACGTCAACTTTTTCAAGTGCCAGTAGTCTTAATCCGTAATAGGGATCTTTCAATGCTTTTTTTATCAGCGCAACTGCTTTGGGGTCGTCTAATTTTCGTCCGCAGAATTCAATGGCTTCCCGTCTGTCTACGTATTTTCCCGCGTTGGCATATTGGAATATGTATTGGTCAATACTTTTATTTTCAGTCTTTTCGCAAAGCAGTGTTTTATCCCCGTCGAAGTTGATCAGGTCAGGTTTATAGGCACTGTTGAAGTAAAAACTATCCACAGGCTTATCTACCCATATCATGTTCCTTGTCTTCGCTCCTCCTGAATAAATATCCACTGCAACGGGTAACCGAAAAACCTGACCCTGCTGGGTTTGCTTCACGATCATGCGAACCTGCCTTCCCGCATCATTATAAGAATATGTAATCGCAAGCTTAGGGTGACCGTTACCGTAATACCATTGGTTGAAGAACCAATTCAGATCCTGGCCCGTAATTTCTTCAAACGCCAGGCGGAGTTGATGAACTTCGGCCGACTTGAATTTATTAGTTGTGAGGTAGAGATTTAAGGATTTGAAAAATGCACTGTCACCAACATAATTGCGTAACATATGAAGGATATTTCCGCCTTTTTGATAACTTACTGCATCAAACATGTCTTCAGGGGAATCATAATAAAAACGCACAAGTTGTTTCTCTTCACTTTGAGACGACAGGTAAATCTGCGCTCCCTTGTAATTCTCTTCATCCCCTTCATCTTTTCCATACTTGAATTCATCCCACAACGTTTGGCTATAGTCCGCGAAAGACTCATTAAGCGTTAGGTTGGTCCAGTTTTCAGTGGTTACATAGTCGCCGAACCATTGGTGAAACAGTTCGTGCGCGATCGTCTCTTCCCAGGAATTGCCGTCAACCAATTCTCTTGAATCTTGTTGGGCAGTTTGCTGGTGTATGGTAGCGGTTGTGTTTTCCATAGCTCCGGCAACATAGTCACGTGCCGTGATCTGTGCATACTTGTTCCATGGATAATCAACACCTAATATTCTGGAAAAATAAGTCATCATTTCAGGCGTGTTTCCAAATATCTTTTTTGCTACCGGGCCAAATTCGGGCTCTACATAATAGCTGACTTCTTTTCCTTTCCACGAATCTTTTACGACCGCATATTCGCCCACGCCCATAAAAAAAAGATAAGGCGCATGCGGCAGATCCATTTTCCAATAGTCGGTCCTGGTGCCATTGCTGTTTTGTTTTTGGCTCATCAATTTTCCGTTGCTCAGCGAAACATACTTTGCAGGAACAGTCATGTATATCTCTTCTGTTGTTTTCTGGTTGGTTTTGTCGATTGTCGGAAACCAAACAGAATTTGCGTCAGGCTCACCCTGGGTCCAAATCTGAGTCGGCTTTTCTTTGTTTTCTCCTTTCGGATTGATGAAATACAACCCTTTGGCACCAATCAGTTTTGTAGGTTGGGTTGCTGCATACTCGTCAGGCTTTGCCACATAATCAATGTGAATGGTGTACTGTTCACTTTTGCGATAGGTTTTGTCGAGTTTGATATGCATGAGCAGTCCATCGTATTCGTATTTCAGTGGTATGGATGTGGCGCCTTTTATCAATGAAACTTTATTGATTTCCATTCCTTTTGCATCCAGTTCAAGGCTGTCGGTTGGATAAAAATGCGGTTGTAGGGTGATCCAGGCTTTACCGTATAGATAGCTTTTATTATAGTCAAAACTCACCTCCAGTTTAGTATGGGAGAGGTCGTTTATTCTGGTAGCAGTATATTGGTATGGCAATGGCCATAATGAATCTGTCTGTGACATCACAACAAGATTTATCAACAAAAAGCAACCCAGTAAAAGTTGTTTTGGCTTCATAAGTTTTCTGATTGAAATAGTAAAACGCATTTGTGGCAATAAAATTACTGTTTATTACCCGGCTAACGCTTTCCACCAACTGCAAAATGACCATTTATAATGGAAGTTTTCTGGTATCTTAACGGTAAGTACTGAAACTATTCATATATAGGAGTGAAAGAAAATTGAGGTAAATTTCGCACATGAAAAATTAGTTCTTCACCTGTCGGAAATGATGATTTAACCTACTTTTGTAAATAATAAATTTTTTTGCATGAAACGTAAAATCCTTCTACCAGCCATAGTAATGGCATTACTGGTCGCTTGCGGTCCCTCAACCAAATTATCGAAAAGCTGGATGGATCCTTCCGTAACACCGGCAACGTGGAAGCCTTTCGAGAAGGTCCTTGTGCTTGGTCTGATTAAGGATGATGTCACACGCCGCATCGTTGAAGATAAACTGGCGGCTCAATTCCCGGGCAGGTCCATGCAGTCATACAAATACCTGTCAGCTACCGATACGGTAGATTCCCAGGTGGAAGAAAAACTGCTAAAAGATGGTTTTGATGGCGTGGTATATATGCGCCTGGCCAATGTTGAACAAAGTACATCTTATGTTCCGGGTACAACTTATGGCGGATTCTACGGCTACCGTGGGTATGGTTATGGAATGCATGGTACACAGGGTTATTACCAGGAAGATAAAACGTACAATGTGGAGACAAACATATATTCTGTTCAGCCGGCAAAATTATTATGGTCTGGCACAACTTCTTCGGTAAACCCCTCAAAACTCTCCGAAACACTGGACGGTATCATTATGACTATCAGGGATGAGTTTAATAACAAGGGATTCATAAAAAAATAATTTTCTGTATAATGACCAGATCCATGCTGACTTCAGCATGGACTTTTTTTGTTATATCGTATGATTTGAATTCAAAGGCTGGCTATTTTTGCCAGCCTTTGTAATTATTTCATATATTAATTTCTTTTCCCACCAAAACTGAAAATATGCTTTGTCGACTGGCTATTACCGGAGCCTTTTTCCTGCTGACTTTTGCCGGATATGCTCAAAAAAAAATATCGAAAACAGAAAAACTACCAACCTCATCGGCCGTCTATGATACTGTGTTTAAGACCATCAAATGGCGGAATATTGGGCCGTTCCGGGGAGGTAGAACCAACGCTGTATCTGGCACCAAAGCCAGCGACCAGGTTTTTTATGCCGGATATACCGGTGGCGGTGTATGGAAAACCGACGATGCGGGGAATAGCTGGAAAAATATTTCCGACGGCTTTTTCACCGTCGGTAGTATTGGTGATATCGCGGTATCAGAATCAGATCCCAATGTGATCTACGTAGGTACCGGCGAGCATGCAGTTCGCGGGGTGATGACATCGTACGGTGACGGCGTATATAAATCTACCGACGCGGGCAAAACATGGAAAAATATCGGCCTGCAAAAGACGCGGCATATTTCCGACATCGTTATCCATCCCTCCAATGCAGACGTTGTATTTGTGGCCTCACAGGGTACCGTACATGGAAATAACAACGAGCGTGGAATCTATAAATCAACAGACGGTGGTGTAAACTGGAAAAGGGTTTTATACATCAATGACAGTACTGGAATCTCGAGTTTGTCGATGGACATGAATAATCCACGCATCCTGTATGCCGCGTCATGGCAACACAAAAGGTTTCCCTGGTCGGTAATGAGTGGTGGCTCTGGCTCTTCACTATGGAAGTCGGACGACTCAGGTGAAACCTGGAAAAAAATCAACGATGGTCTGCCTGAATCCCTTGGGAAAATCGGTGTGGCTGTTTCTCGCGCAAATTCCAACCGTGTTTTTGCCATTGTTGAATCTGAAAAATCCAAATCCGGATTATATCGTTCCGATGATGCGGGTAAATCATGGAGACTACTATCTAACAACCAGGACATCACTGCGCGTTCCTGGTATTACATGAAGGTGGCAGCAGATCCTAAAAATGAAAACCTGGTCTATGTACTCAATGCACCGATCATGAAATCAATCGACGGGGGAAGAACTTTTCAATCGATGCGAATTGCCCACGGCGATACGCACGACCTTTATATTAATCCCAATTATACAGATAACATGATTCTGGGCGACGATGGAGGAGCAGGGATCTCCTATGATGCCGGTAAAAGCTGGACTACGCTAAATAATCAACCGACGGCACAGTTTTATCGCGTCAATACTGACAATGTTTTTCCGTATAAGGTGTATGGCGGTCAGCAGGACAATACTTCGGTAATCATTGCTTCAAGAACCAATGGCCGGGGAATTACCGAAAGGGACTGGAGCCGCGGTGCAGGTTGCGAAAGTGCCTTTCTGGCATTTAATCCAGACAATCCTACAATGGTTTACGGTGGCTGTTACCAGGGATATATTGAAGTGCTGGATACCAAAACAAATGAGTCGAAAGACATACAGGCATATCCTACTATGAACCTCGCAATCGCTCCGAAGTTTATGAAATACAGGTTTAACTGGAATGCACCGATCATTACTTCACCGCATGACCCAAATACAATTTATCACGGTGCCAATGTGTTGCTGAAATCAACCAATGGTGGAATAGGATGGGAAGTGATCAGCCCGGACCTCACGCGTAATGACAGCAGTAAGCAGGGACTGGGTGGCGGACCGCTAACCAATGAAGGTGCAGGCGGTGAAAATTATAATACCCTGGCTTATGTAATAGAATCAGGGATTGAAAAAGGCGTTATCTGGACCGGTAGTGATTGTGGCCTGGTCCACGTCACCAAAGACGGTGGTAAAACATGGAACAAAGTAACTCCCGCAGGTTTACCTGAATGCCTGGTGCATAGTATTGAAGTATCACCGCATGAAAAAGGTACTGCATATATTTCAGCAACACGGTATAAATTCAATGACTACGGTGCGTATGCTTATAAGACTACGGACTATGGTAAAACATGGACAGCAATAAATTCCGGCATCAGGCCCGATGATTTTTTACGCGTGATTAGGGAAGATAAAAAACTTAAAGGGCTACTTTATGGAGGGAGCGAAAGAGGTTTTTATATTTCTTACAATGGTGGAACCAACTGGCAACAGATGCAGTTGAACCTGCCCGTTGTTCCCATTACAGATCTTGCCTTTCGTGATAATGACCTGGTTGCAGCTACTGCGGGACGGGCATTCTGGATCCTTGACGATCTTGGTGCTTTTCAGCAATATGCTTCCGATAAAAGTTTTACGCTGTTAACGCCAAAGCCTTCCCATCATTTTGGTGGAGGGGGTGGATTGCCTGACAAATCCGATGCACTAACTGGCACCAACGCTCCTGAAGGTGTTATCCTGAATTTCTATCTGCCTGAAGCTGCCGATACAAATTTGCTCAAGCTGGAAATTACCAATGCAGCAGGAAAATTAGTGCGGACCTATTCGAACAAAAAAAATCCCGACTATAAGAAATATCCGGGCGGACCTCCGGATGTAGAGACACTCACCGGTGAAAAAGGTATGAATCGTTTTCTCTGGGATTTCCGCGGAGAACAGGTACCTGATGTGCCTGGTGTTTTTGTTTATGGCGATTATAATGGATACAGGCTGCCACCCGGTAACTATACTGCCAGGCTCAGTTTGAAAGATAAGGTCTCACAGGCAGAGATAATTGTATTGGTTGACCCTAATATGAAAGCAGATCCACAGGCATGGACAGAACAACAACAATTCCTAGAAAGAATAAATGGTGATATTTCAGCGATGCATGCATCGGTCAATAATGTTCGCAAAGCAAAAAAACAGGTTACTGCGTATAACGACATATTGAAAGATATTCCACAGCATAAAGCACTTACAGATGAAGGCAAAGAACTGGTGAAAAAAATGGATGCCTGGGAAAAGAATATTATTGAAGAAAGGATCACTAATGGACAGGATGTCATTAACTGGCCCAGTAAACTCAATGCAGAATTCTTCAATGTAAAGAGCCTGGCAGATAGTCATGATCCAAGGCTGACTGATGGCGTCAAGAAAAGGCTCGCTGATCTGGAATCGCAGTGGCAGACTTTCAAACAGCAGTATGATGGCGACCTGAAAAAATCAATCGATGCGTATAATCAGAAATACCAGCAGGCAAATATACCGGCGGTAATGATGAAGTAAGTTCTTGTTTTACAATGTGTGAAGTTTAATTTGTAAGTGTGATGATGGCGATAACTGATTTTAGGTAATGATGCTCATCTTACTTTATCTGCTGATTTTTTTTCAAGCCAGGGAAAACCAGGAAGGAAGATTATTTCAGATTAATGGACGGGCACAGGGAACAACATATTCAATTCGTTATCTGCACCAGGATAGTATCGTAAATAGACAGGAGGTCGATAGCATATTTAAGGCTATCGACCTTTCTCTTTCTTTATATCAACCTAATTCGCTGATCAACCTTTTCAATAGAACCGGAAAGGTTAACATGGATTTGCATTTGAAGAGGGTGGTGGAAAAGTCAATGGCTATAAATCAAGCGTCAGGCGGCGGCTTTGATATTACGGTAAAAAAACTGGTTGATCTTTGGGGTTTTGGCGTATATGGTAAAGGACATGTGCCAACTAAACGTTCAGTGCGGAAAGCGCTGGTACACACTGGCAGCCGCCACCTTGCCATGGATGGTGAAATACTTTTAGGCAAAAAGGTTGAGATCGACTGCAATGGGATTGCGCAGGGATATAGTGTGGATGTAATATTTCAATTCTTGTTGTCCAAAGGCATAGATGATCTGATCGTAGAAGTAGGCGGGGAGGTAAGGGCAAAAGGGAAAAACAGTGAACATCAAAGTTGGAAGGTAGGGCTGGAGTCACCATCCGGTATAAGTGGGAAATGGTATCCGGTGAATGAGTCTATTGAACTTGATGACCGGGCAGTAACGACCTCTGGCAGTTATAGAAAATTTTTCACCGAAAAAGGAAACACGTATTCCCATACCATTGACCCGAGAACAGGCACGCCGGTTAACAATGGTATAGTCTCCGTTACGGTAGTTGCTCCCGAGGCGATCACCGCAGATGGTTGGGACAATGCATTCTACGTTATGGGTGTTGATACTGCATTTAAAGTGTTGAAGCAATATCCCGAAATGGAATTGCGAATTATTTATGAAGATAAAAATGGAAGTATCAGGGACAGCAGTTCAGCAGGTTTCAAAAAACTATTGCTGAACTAAACGGGTAGCGGCTTACCTGATCTCGACTATGGAAATGGATGAATTTCAACATTAGA
>JANMMA010000146.1:0-6007 GCA_031372815.1 Sphingobacteriales bacterium | reverse complement strand
ATGAAATTTGGTGAGACGGCTTTTTTTGTGACAGCAAAGGTGCACACCATCCTGAAGGCAGAAAGACTTGTTTTGAATACCATGCAACGGATGAGTGGTATTGCGACATTAACTAAGATGTATACACGTAAACTGGAGGGATACCGTACACGGCTACTCGATACCCGAAAGACCACTCCTAACTTCAGGCTATTGGAAAAAGAAGCTGTCAGGATAGGTGGAGGAATCAATCATCGTTTTGGATTGTATGATATGATCATGCTGAAAGATAACCATATTGATTTTTGCGGTGGAATTGAAATGGCTATAGAAAAGGCCCATGCCTATACTCAGAAGGTAGACCCTGATATGAAGATAGAGGTGGAAACAAGGTCCCTTGAAGACGTCCAAAAAGTGATTTCCATGGGTAGGGGAAAGGTATTTCGTATTATGCTCGATAATTTTACGCCTGCAGATATTCGCAAAGCACTCACGCTTATTGATCACCAGTTTGAGACAGAGGCCAGTGGTGGTATAAACCTCGATAACATTCAATCGTTTGCAGATACCGGGGTAGACTATGTGAGTGTTGGCGCGTTAATTCACCAGGCAAGGAGCGTCGACCTGAGCCTTAAAGCGGTGAAATAAAAAGCGACAATTAGCAGGAATTAGTATTGACCAAATAAACGCAAAGATGCTTTAAGTGCAGGTTGGTAGTTGCCAGCACCAGGTAGATCAGGTGTCTTCCGCGCATGGGAAAAACAAGTTAATTGGCCAGAAAAAAACGCAAAATGATTCATTGATGTCTAAAAAAAATAAGCCGGATAAAAGTGGTTTTGTATTTAGTACAGATCCATCGTTTTCATTTGATCATGAGAACAACGGTCCGCAGAAAACCTTATCTCCCGAAAAACAAAAACTGAGGATCACCCTTGAAACCAAGCATCGGGCAGGGAAAGCGGTAACCCTGGTAACTGGGTTTATCGGCATGCCGGAAGACCTGGAAAAACTCTGCAAAGATTTAAAGACGTCCTGCGGTACAGGAGGGTCGGCAAAGGATGGTGAAATTATTATCCAGGGAGATCAGCGCGAAAAAATCAAACAGTACCTGCTCAAAAAAAATTACGTGGTAAAATAAAGCTGTTTTGCAAAAAACGACTGTGCTTCGATCAACCATTTTCAACATAAAGATGCTTCGCAAAACGCGACTGAACTTCGATGGGCCGCGTTTAACATGAAAGGCGCATTCCAGCTAAGTAAAACCTACCCACAACTATTGACCTTGTGCAAGACTGTAAGCTTTTTTATCGCCCCACATGTTAAGCAATTCTGTTGAGCAGATTTTGAAGTCTGCCGATAAGCGTTTATACAATTCGATTACATCAATCTGGCTAAGTGGCGCATCGCCAATACTTTCAAAACGGCACCTATACTGGTTCACGAGGTTGGTAAAAATGGAACCCTTCGGCCATACCTGTGTGCCACGGTTACTTATGGTTACGAGCTTAAAAATATCAAGCGTGTGTTTCAGGCATTTGTTAGCCACTTCGGTAGGTTGTTCAGCACTTTCAATAAACATATCAACGCCAACGATTGTCTCCTCCTCCATCTCTTTCGACATGATCAGCGGATTTTTTTCCAATTTAAACAAAGTAGGTGTAACCGGTTTATTGGGCCATGAAGGTTTGGCGCCAATCTGTGGAACCTTTCCAAAATTGCTGATCACTGCATTAGCGAATTCGGTTGTATTTAAAGAGGTTTTGGTCTTATCCCCAAAGTCGCCAGTATGTATTCCTTGTTCCAGCGTATAAAGCAGGGCGTTTTCAATGGTTGCTGCATTTTCCATTAGCCCCAGGTGGCGAAGCATGGTTAGTCCGCTTAATAGTAAAGCTGTTGGGTTGGCAATATTTTTTCCGGCGATATCTGGTGCTGTACCATGAACTGCTTCAAATATACAGATGTGGTCTCCGATATTTGCAGATGGCGCGAAGCCTAGTCCACCAATGAGTCCGGCGCAGAGATCTGAAACAATATCACCTTGTAAATTGGTGAGCACTACTACATCAAACAGGTCAGGCCTGGTCACCAGTTTCATGCAGAGGTCATCTACGATCACATCGTCAGCCTTTATTTCAGGATATTCTTTAGCGACTTCATTAAAGCATTCCAGGAACAGTCCGTCGGTGATCTTCATGATGTTCGACTTGTGGCCACAGGTAATTCTGCGGGCATTTTTTTTCCTGGCCATTTCAAAAGCATATTTGATCACCTGCATACTTCCCGGGCGGGTGATAAACCTCCGGCTGAGTGCAACATCGTGGGTGAGCATGTGCTCGATGCCACCATAAGTGTCTTCTATATTTTCCCTTACAATAGTAATATCGATCAAAATACCTGCCTTGCTGAAAACCGTGTCAACTCCATGAAGCGTCTGGAATACTCTTTTATTTGCGTAAGTATTCCATGTTTTTCTGGCGGTAACGTTAACGCTTTTAACACCTTTACCTTTTGGTGTTTCCATTGGTCCCTTAAAAAGAATACCCAGGTTCTCTATTGTCTGCTGCGCTTCAGGTGTCATGCCATTGGAGTACCCTTTATCAAAAACCCATTTCCCCATGTCTACAAACTGGTATTCCAGGTTAACATGGTTGGCTTTGAAAATATTGAGTACCGCTTCCATAATCTCGGAACCGATACCGTCACCTTTAGCTACAGCTATCTTCATTATGTTGTTATTTAGAAATTTCTGATGGGGAGCGGTCAAAAATAATTGGTCACCGCTGTAATTCGCTGAAAATTGCAACAATTCTTACAACCTGGCGTTATTTTTTTTATATTTAATAGGTAAAGTAAAGGTATGGTCTCAAAGGTGACAGAAGGAGTTAAAGTAAGTGTGGAAAGTTTCTATCAGCCAGATTACAGTAATCCGGTGAATAGCGAATATATGTTTGCCTACCGGGTAACTATTGAAAATAATAACGCTTACCCGGTTAAATTACTAAGGCGGCACTGGCACATTTTTGATAGCAATGCAAGCCATCGCGAGGTGGATGGTGAAGGGGTGGTTGGTGTACAGCCGCTGATAAAAGGAGGGGAACAGTACCAGTATATCAGTGGTTGTAACCTCAAAACTGAACTTGGAAAGATGCATGGTACTTACATCATGGAGGATGTTGCCACTAAAAAGACTTTCGAAGTGAATATTCCTGTATTCGAAATGGTTGTTCCCTTTAAAATGAATTAGCTGCTAAAGTATTGGCAATCAAACTTTTAAGAGCCCGCATAAAAATCAATTTGAGGGCAGCCTGCCACAAAGTTTAACATGAATAATCCCCCCTTTTAACTAATTTTGCCCTTCCTATCGCTAACCTTATGAACATCAAACCAACAACATTTAGCACTCAGATATCACATTAACGTCAAGTATTATATGCAGTATAAGGTAAGTTTCAACAACAGTAACAGGGTTTTCTTCAATAGTCTGAAAAGTTCTGTGGATGAATATTTCAACCGTAGCAATATCCGAAAAACAGGAAATGTCAAATTATATGTAAAGACCACGGTATTAATTACGTTTACCCTGGCACTTTATGTAGGTGTCTTGTTTTTTCCTGTTCCGGGCTGGCTTGCCATGATCATGGCGGCTACATTTGGACTGTGCATGGCCTTTATTGGCTTTAATGTAATGCACGACGCATGTCACGGCAGCTTTTCATCACGTAAATGGGTAAACGATATTTTTGGATTAAGCATGAACGCCCTTGGTGGCAATGCTTTTCTTTGGAAACTGAAGCATAATATTATTCACCATACTTATACGAATGTTGATGGGGTGGATGATGATATAAACAACATGCCGTTCATGCGTGAATGCGCTACACAGCCATGGAAACCCATGCATAAATTTCAGGGATATTACATGTTTATGTTATATGGGTTCACTTCTATTTTTATGTGGATCACAGACTTCATTAAATATTTTTCTAAGAAAGTATATACGACTGACCTCAAGCCGATGGATTTCCAGGAACATTTTATATTCTGGATAAGCAAAGTATTATACCTCGTTGTATATGTCTTGATTCCCGTCCTTGCAGTGGGCTGGGCGTGGTGGTTGGCGGGTTTTGTGGTAATGCACTTTTTACTCGGACTTACCCTTGCGCTTGTATTCCAGCTTGCGCACGTTGTTGAACATGCAGAATTTGAATTTGCCAGCATAGAACCATTGAAGATAGAGAATGAGTGGGCCATTCACCAGGTGAAGACCACGGCAAATTTTGCTGCAAAAAGCAAACTGATTACCTGGTTGGTAGGGGGTTTAAACTATCAGATTGAGCACCATTTATTTCCACGTATCAGCCATATACATTATCCGCAGATCAGCAGGATCGTCAGGGAACAGTGCGAAGAATTCGACCTTCGGTATAACTATTTCCCTACTATGGGCCAGGCGGTAGCATCGCATTTTAAAGTGATGAACGAACTGGGAAAAAAGCCATAGAAATCCGCTAGGATTTTTATGGCTTTTTTCCCATTAGGAAGTTGGAAAGTGAGGTAAATGTGTAAGTAGAAATGAGAAGATATTAAATGATGAAGCCCCGTCACAACGGGGCTTTTTTTATTTTCACATTTTCATTCCCACATTATCGCAATAAAAAATTAGCACATTAAATTATTCCACACGAAGCGTGGAATAATTTTTAAGGTTTATATTTCGACTGTTCAAACACCTTCCTGTTATCCATACTGACAAGTTGTTTTAGGCTGGTATCGGGATGTTTTTCCATATAAGCTTTAACAATCTGCCATCCTGTAAACAAGGCTATATACCCAGGGGAGTCATCGCCCAGTTCCATGGTTTTAGGTCCTTCACTGACAAAAGATTTTATTTTCTGAAAGTCGGTCTCATATAAAAGGTTGTTTGTCGTAAAAAGATCCCATAGCAGGCGTTCGTTCTTCACACATCCTGCAAGTTGATTTGCCGTATAACCGATCTTAAGGGAATCTGCTGTCTCAGGTAGTAGCCGGTCCAGTATATACAAACGCTTTCCTTTATCTACCATCTGATCAATGAGGGCTTTGGAGGGTGACGCATCAGGATAAAGATCATCAATGATATTCCTCGCGCAGTTCACTGGTATATACGCGGGCGTGAATCGCCTGGATATGTATTCCGGGTATCCTTGTCCACCTACCCCTTCCTGGTAAAATGGTGAGCTGCTGCCCAGATGCATTTGCAATCCTATGCCCAGTCCTGAACTGGTAATGATATCTCCCGACCATCCCAGGGACGCCTCATAAAATGCATCCATTGGTCCAATATAGGTGATCAGTTTGTCCGGTAAAGCATATTCAGGAAAATAGTGTTTTGTATACTGAAGCATTGTTTTCACCTCGTTACTATAGGTAGTAAACTCGATGAACTCCTTGTCAGAAGCCTGCTTTATGGGTTTGAAATCAGCAATAAACCTTTTTAAGGCATATGCAAACTGACTGTCTGCCGGCTGAATACCCAGTATGTTCACCATAAAATCCTGGAGAAAACCGGGATATTTTTGTTGCAGTGACTGCAGGGAAGGGCCCAGGTTATTGGTATCAAGGGAAAATAAGTCTTTTTCAAACCTTAGTGTTTGCAACTTTACAGGAACTTTAGAAACGTCAGGATGATCTTTTCCCGTTTTGCAGGAGAACAGCATTATGGAGGTAAAAAATAATAGGATCGCAGGTTTCATGCGAACAAAAACGAATGTTTCTTGCATATGGTATATGGCTTGTGCAAGGTTAGCGAATTTTAAGAAACTATTCATGAACTTCGCAGCATGAAGATATTCCTGGCACAGCAAAATTATCACATCGGAAACTTTGAGCAGAACACCAGAAAAATCATTGCGGCAATAGAAAAAGCTAAAGGTCTGGGTGCCGACCTGGTCGTGTTTTCTGAACTCTCGGTGTACGGTTACCCACCACGTGATTTTTTGGAATTCGCTGACTTTCTTGAGCGTTGTAACCAGTCTATCAATGAGATCTG
>JANMMA010000110.1:0-23247 GCA_031372815.1 Sphingobacteriales bacterium | reverse complement strand
AGTTTTCGGATACCCCGGTGGTGCCATCATGCCCATTTACGATGCGCTGTATGACTACCGGGAAAAGCTTGAGCACATCCTGGTAAGGCATGAACAGGGTGCCACACACGCAGCACAGGGTTATGCGCGCGTAAGTGGAAGGACAGGTGTTGTATTCGCCACTAGTGGTCCGGGTGCCACTAACCTGGTTACGGGCCTGGCTGATGCCATGATCGATTCTACGCCGATGGTTTGTATCACGGGCCAGGTATTCGCTCATCTATTGGGAACTGATGCGTTCCAGGAAATTGATGTAATCAATATTACCTCACCGGTAACCAAATGGAACTTCCAGGTAACGGATGCCAATGAAATTCCTGCTGTTCTGGCCAAAGCATTTTATATCGCAGGCAGTGGACGCCCGGGGCCGGTATTGATTGATATTACCAAGAACGCACAACTGCAACTATTTGAATACAGTGGTTATAAAAAATGTAACCATATACGGAGTTACCGTCCAACCCCCCACATTCGAAAAGAATATATTGAGCGGGCGGCAAAAATGATCAATGAAGCCGAAAGGCCGTTTGTCATTTTCGGACAGGGCGTTATCCTTGGCAAAGCAGAAAATGAATTTATACAGTTCATTGAAAAAGGCGGTTTGCCTGCTGCATGGACCATACTCGGATTAAGTGCATTACCAACAAGTCACCCGCTTAACGTGGGCATGTTGGGCATGCATGGAAACTACGGACCCAATGTACTTACTAACCAGTGTGACGTTCTGATCGCGGTAGGTATGAGGTTCGATGACCGGGTTACGGGCAGGCTCGACAAATACGCCAAGCAGGCTAAGATCATACACCTTGATATCGATCCCGCTGAAATTGATAAAAATGTAAAGGCGACTGTTCCGGTCTGGGGCAATTGCAAAGACACGCTTCCACTCATAACGGAAAAGCTGCAACAAAAGGTTTATCCGCAATGGATCGGAAAGTTTAAAGAGCACGAAGAAAAAGAATATGAAGTGGTGATCAATGAAGAGCTCAACCCAACAACGCCAATATTATCTATGGGTGAAGTAATCCGTAACCTCAATGAGATCACCGGTGGTGATGCCGTGGTGGTAACGGATGTTGGACAACACCAAATGGTGGCTTGTCGCTATGCAAAATTCACGCAGAGTAAAAGCAATATCACCAGTGGCGGTTTAGGCACCATGGGATTTGCACTTCCGGCTGCTATTGGCGCAAAATGTGGAGCGCCCGACCGTACTGTTGTAGCGGTTATCGGTGACGGTGGTTTCCAAATGACCATCCAGGAACTCGGCACTATCATGCAGGCGAAGCTGAATGTAAAAATCATTATCCTCAACAATCGTTTCCTGGGAATGGTAAGACAATGGCAACAACTCTTCCATGAAAAACGATATTCGTTTGTGGACATACAGAGTCCGGACTTTGTGATGGTAGCAAAAGGTTACGGCATAGCCGGAAAAACAGTAGACGAGCGTCACGAACTTGATGCAGCGCTAAAGGAAATGATCAATCACAAAGGGTCATTTCTGTTAGAGATCATGGTTGGAAAAGAAAACAATGTATTTCCGATGGTTCCACAGGGGTGTGGTGTTGCGGAGATACGGCTGAAATAATTAACGGATTAACGGATTAGCGGATTAACGAATTGAATCCGCCAATGCGCCAATCCGCCAATGCGAAAATTAAATATGAAACAAGAATATACGATAACTGTATACACAGAAAACCAGATCGGTTTACTGAACAGGATAGCCATCATGTTTTCCAGGAGAAAAATAAACATCGAAAGCCTGAATACTTCCCCTTCGGAAATTGAAGGCATTCACCGGTTTACCATAGTAATACAGGAAGTGGAAGACGTGGTGAAAAAATTGGTCCGGCAAATCGAAAAACAAGTAGATGTTTTAAAAGCCTATTTCAATACCAATGACCAGATCATCTGGCAGGAGCTCGCATTATATAAAGTTCCCACGGACGAGATTGCAGAAAAAGTAAAAGTAGAAAGACTGCTCAGGGAATACGGGGCGAGGGCTGTAGTGATCCGTAAAGACTATACCATTTTTGAAACATCCGGCCATCGTGAAGAAACAGATAAGCTGATCACCGTTCTGGAACCATTTGGCCTGATCGAATTTGTGCGCAGTGCAAGGGTGGCGATCATCAAAGAGAGTTCTGGATTCCACGAAAAGCTCAGGGAATTTGAGCAGGCCGAACCGGGGGAAGAAATCGTTGAGAACGAATTTTTAGACAAGAAAGACCAGGTATTTAGCATGTGATCATTATATCATCATTAACATCAAAACCTAAAAACGATAATTATGGCAAAACTCAATTTTGGTGGAACAGAAGAAAACGTGGTGACACGTGAAGAGTTCCCATTGTCAAGGGCACAGGAAATATTAAAAAATGAAGTGGTAGCCGTTATTGGTTACGGCGTTCAGGGTCCCGGGCAGGCACTGAACCAAAAGGATAATGGTATCCACGTAATCATCGGCCAACGTAAAAATTCAAAGAGCTGGGATAAGGCTGTTCGTGATGGCTTCGTACCCGGTGAAACACTTTTTGATATTGAAGAAGCCCTGGAGAAAGGAACCATTATCTGTTACCTCCTGAGTGATGCTGCGCAGATTCAATTGTGGCCCACGGTGAAAAAACATCTGACCCCTGGAAAGGCACTTTATTTTTCACATGGTTTTGGTATAACCTATAGCCATCAAACCGGTATTGTTCCGCCTACAGATGTGGATGTTTTCCTGGTTGCTCCCAAAGGTTCTGGAACTTCACTTCGACGCATGTTTTTGCAAGGCAGAGGGCTGAACAGTAGTTATGCCATTTTCCAGGATGCCACAGGTCGCGCCTTCGAACGCGTTGCTGCATTAGGAATCGCTATCGGCAGTGGATATTTATTCGAAACAGATTTCAAAAAAGAGGTATATAGTGACCTCACCGGGGAAAGAGGAACGCTGATGGGTGCTATACAGGGAATCTTTGCCGCTCAGTACCAGGTGCTTCGTGACAAAGGCCACTCCCCTTCTGAAGCTTTCAATGAAACCGTTGAAGAACTCACGCAATCACTCATGCCGCTTGTTGCAGAGAATGGGATGGACTGGATGTATGCCAATTGTTCTACTACCGCTCAACGCGGTGCACTCGACTGGTGGAAAAAATTCAGGGACGCTACGTTGCCTGTATTTAAAGAATTGTATGACAGTGTAGCTGCAGGTAATGAAAGTCAGCGAAGCATCGACAGTAACAGTAAGGCTGACTACCGTGAGAAGCTGGAAGTGGAACTGAAAGAATTGAGGGATAGTGAACTCTGGCAGGCAGGAAAAACTGTACGCAGCCTTCGTCCTGAAAATCAACCAGCACCGGATCAAAAAACCGGCCTGAAAGTTTCCGGCCTGGAAAAAGCCGACGCATAATTATGGAAAGTTTACAAGGCACCACGCAGCTTGCATCAATGATGGGATTTGATTTTAACAGTGCACTGGAACGCGTTTCCAGGGTAGCGCATAAAACGCCACTGGTACTGAACATCAACCTTTCCAGAAAATATCAATGCAGTGTTTTTCTCAAAAGAGAAGACCTGCAGGTGGTACGTTCTTATAAGCTGCGTGGCGCTTATAATATGATGAGCAGTCTGCCGAAAGAAAAACTGGAGCGCGGACTTGTGTGCGCAAGTGCGGGTAACCACGCCCAGGGTTTTGCATACAGTTGCAAAAAACTTCATGTAAAAGGCGTCATTTTCATGCCTGTCATAACCCCAAAACAAAAAATCAAACAGACGAGAATGTTTGGTGACGATGCTGTCGAAATAAGGCTGGTGGGCGACACATTTGATGACTGCCAGGTTGCGGCAAAAGAATTTACCGAACGCAATCAGCTCACTTTTGTGCCACCTTTTGAACATCCGAAAATCATTGAAGGCCAATCGACCGTAGGTTTGGAAATACTTCAGGATATTGAACTGGTGGATTATCTTTTTCTGCCCGTCGGTGGCGGCGGACTAGCTGCAGGTGTTGGTATTGCATTCAAGACCTTCTCTCCCGCTACAAAAATCATCGGGCTTGAACCTGAAGGCGCTCCTTCCATGAAAGAAGCCTTCCGGCATGGACATCCGGTAACCCTGGAACACATCGACAGGTTTGTTGATGGTGCCGCCGTTAAACGTGTTGGTGACCTTACCTATTCCATTTGCAGGGAAGTACTTGACGAAATGGAAGTAGTAAATGAAGGAAAGATATGTTCCACCATACTCAAACTCTATAATGAAGATGCGATTGTAGTAGAACCTGCAGGTGCATTATCTATTGCTGCATTAGATGATTTTGCCGATCGCATTAAAGGAAAGACGGTAGTATGTATTGTAAGTGGAAGCAATAATGATATTGACAGGATGCCGGAGATCAAGGAAAGGTCATTGCAGTATGAAGGACTCAAACACTATTTTCTCATTCGCTTTGCACAGAGGCCGGGTGCACTCAAAGAATTTGTTAATGATGTACTCGGCGATACAGATGATATCACCCGCTTTGAATATATGCAGAAGACAAACAAAGAAGCAGGGCCTGCCCTGGTAGGCATTGAGCTTCAATGCCGGCATGATTATGATGCACTGCTTGAAAACATGAAAAAAAGAGGAATAGATTTTACGGAAATCAATAAAGACGATACGCTCTTTGGATATCTGATATAAACTTCGGCTCAAACATAGTTTTTAAGGTTTCCTTATACCGCCCCTATTGATGGTTTACCTACTTTTACCAACTGAATAGAGGTGTATGAATTTGTGGACGGCCAATAATATTTATCTCGTTATAGCAGGTGTGTTCCTCCTGCTAATCCTTCTGGTAGGCACAGTTTTTTTTCTCTTCCTCAGCCAGCGAAGGAAAATATACCAACTTGAAGGTTTACTCAATCGCCATCCCGATAAGTTCCTGGAAAAAGCCGTTGAAATTGAAGAACTCGAAAGACAAAGAATTTCGCGAATCATAAAAAACGCTGCATCTGTTAATTCCTCCCCAAAGGAAACTGCCGCTTTTGATCACTATCAGCATATCCGCAAAACGACAATACATTACCAGCAGGAGGGGAACAGGCAAAATGACAAACTGATCAATACGCTACTGGGTATTTCAAATGACCTTCGTTCCAATGTTATCCGGCAATTTGGATTTTATGAAGCGATCAAACACTTCACTACAAAAATCACTCATGATAGTGGCATCATTCCTGAATTTCAACTAGACAACAGCTACCAGAAACAGCAGGAGGAAAAAGAAATCATTTTGTTTCGCATCTACCAGGAACTTATAAAAAATGTTATCAGTCATGGCGTGCCTGGAATGTTAGCTATAACCACTGATGTGGGAGAGAATGAACTGGAACTGATCATTTTACACAATGGGGAAGGACTCACTCAGCGGTCATATGAATCGATGTTGGAAAATCATGCCGCAATTGGTCTTCAAAATATACGCAACAGGTTGGCATTGTTGAAAGGAAGAATATTCTTTCAGTACAAAAACGATGTACAAAAAATATTTTTACACGTACCGTTTACAGATTGATTAAATATTGCTGATGGCATGTTTTTTATGCGTGTATAACCAGCATAGGAGCAATATTTCACCTCATCATATTAATTCCTATTTGCATTGCATTGATAATCAAACCCGAAAAAAATATTTCAATATTATTGATGAAAATGATGCCAGTAACCCTAATTTTAATCGAATAATACTTTCTTAATCGCTTCACCAATACTTAATCCAATGCTGAGAAAGCCACTGGATCCAACATGGATCACAGAGCTATATAAACTCAACAAAGATTAAGCTATGCATAATCAGACCTTACGAAACGAAGACAATAACTCATTTTATTATTGCTTTGATGAGGCTGTTGAAGTGATCTTCAAAAACATTTCCAACAACATACGCTTCAAATACACCTGGGAAGACATTAGTCTTATACTTGATATCAAAGATGAATATTACGACCTTTGTTGTCAGCCTTTTGATGAATCAACCATTTGCGAATTCCCGGTAGAGATTGATGAAGAGGAACTTCGAAAATTTATTCTACTCCATGCAGCAGAAAATGAGCTGCACATTCCTGAAACCGACCTTATAGAAATCCTCGATGCAGAACTCGTTTATTTTGAACAGAATGGAGCCTTAAGGGATGCAGGGGAATACCTGAATTAATTGGAAAATGTGGGGATGTGGGAAATGTGGAAGTGCAGCTTAGAAAATTCTTTTGAGGTTATCCGGCACCATTATTACTTACACATTGACCCGTCAATACTATTTTTTGGCAACAGAATGTTGCACCTGTTTGTCATTCAACATTACTAAATGCACATATTTCCACCACACTGGTTAGGTGGGGATCAGTATACAAACCAATCCGGCAAATGGCTCGCATTGGTTACATTTTTAAGACCCGTAGCCATGAAAGAAAAACCTTTAACACATTTTCACACATTACTCATTTGTGCACATTTTCCCTCATGGATTTGCTTGATTTTTCATCCTTTTAGCGTAAATTCGATTATTGCTTGTCTCGGTTATTGATATCCGTCTATTAGAACATACTTTTTATTGAAATTTATCTAAAATTGTTGCATACGATGGCAGGCAATCAGGGATTATATCGTCCGGAATTTGAGCGTGATGCTTGTGGGATTGGTTTTGTTGCCAATATTAAAAGCAACAAAAGCCACAAAATCGTTTCCGATGCACTTACCATTCTGGAGAATATGGAGCATCGCGGGGCATGCGGATGTGAAAATAATACCGGTGACGGCGCGGGATTATTGATCCAGACTCCCCATGAATTTTTCTTCGAGGAATGCCTTAAACTTGGTGTTCACCTCCCTCCTTTCGGTAAATATGGCGTAGGTGTTATCTTCTTTCCTAAAGAATTAAAGCTTCGCGAAGAATGCCGCGATATTTTTAACCGCACGGCAGAAAAACTCGGGCTGGAAATTCTGACCTGGAGAAAAGTTCCCGTGAACCCCGCCGGAATAGGCCCTACAGCTCTTTCTGTTGAGCCCGTTATGGAACAGGTGTTCATCACCTGCCCTGATCATATCACCGACCCGTTGGTTTTCGAACGCAAGTTATTCGTGTTGCGGAACCATTCCAGCCACATCATCAACAATACCGTACGGAAAGACAGCATTGGATTTTATATTGCTTCGCTATCCTACAAAACAGTAGTATACAAAGGCCAACTGACCAGCCACCAGGTGCGGGAATATTTTCCTGATCTCAGCAACAAGCGCGTGGTGAGTGCATTCGGACTGATCCATTCGAGGTTTGCGACCAATACATTCCCTTCCTGGAAACTGGCGCAGCCCTTCCGCTACATTGCACACAACGGGGAGATTAATACCCTGCAGGGCAACCTTAACTGGCTCCGTACCAGTGAGAAAGGTTTTACGTCGCCTTTTTTCACCCATGAAGAAATGGAGATGCTATTGCCTATTGTTACAGAAGGACAATCAGATTCGGCAAGCCTGGATAATATTATCGAATTGTTGACCCTGACTGGCAGGTCACTGCCTCACGTTATGATGATGCTGATCCCCGAAGCGTGGGATGGCAATGATGAAATGGACCCTGTTAAGAAATCATTCTATGAATTCCACGCTTCCTTTATGGAACCATGGGATGGTCCGGCTTCCATATCATTCACCGACGGCAAAATTATTGGCGCAACACTAGATCGGAACGGGCTTCGTCCGTCAAGATATTGCGTCACTACCGACGACCGAGTGATCATGGCTTCTGAAACTGGCGTGCTGCCTGTTGAACCTTCCATGATTAAAGAAAAAGGAAGACTGCAGCCGGGTAAAATGTTTGTGGTGGACCTTGAACAGGGAAGGATCATCAGCGATGATGAGATGAAGCACGACATATGCTCCGGCAAACCTTATGACGAATGGTTGAATAAATATAAGATCAGGATCAATGAACTTCCGGAACCCAGAGTAATGTTTACCAACCTAGAAGAGGACCAGGTATTTAAATACCAAAAAGCTTTTGGGTATACTACGGAAGACCTGGAAACATTGATCGCGCCAATGGCCAATGATGGAAAAGAACCCATTGGCTCTATGGGATCAGACATTCCACTGGCCGTGCTGAGCGACCAGCCGCAACATTTAAGCAGTTATTTCAAACAACTTTTTGCACAGGTAACTAACCCGCCTATCGATCCTATCAGGGAAAAACTGGTGATGTCGCTTGCAACTTTTGTGGGCACCAATGGTAATCTTTTAAATGAGGAACCGCTGGCCTGTCATAGTGTGGCATTGAAAAATCCGGTACTGAGTAACTTTGATCTGGAAAAAATAAGGAGTATAGATACGGGTATTTTCCAGGCCAAAACGTTGCAGTGTTATTTCCGTGCAGATGGTAAACCGGGATCGCTGAAAGCGGGGCTGGACAGGCTTTGCCGCTATGCTGTAGATGCCGTTGAAGATGGTTTTGAAGTATTGATATTACAGGATCGCGCAATAGATTCTGACCATGCTCCCATCCCTTCATTGATTGCAACGTCTGCTGTACACCATCACCTGATCCGCAAAGGATATCGTGGAAAAGTGGGCATTGTGGTAGAAGCCGGTGACGTATGGGAAGTACATCATTTCGCATGCCTCATTGGATTTGGCGCAACCGCAATCAATCCATACCTGGCATTGTCGACCATCCGCGACATGAAACAAAAAGGAAAACTTTCCGCCGATCAGGATGTAGAGCAATTGAAAAAGAACTATATCAAAGCAGTCTGCGAAGGTTTGTTGAAAGTGTTTTCCAAAATGGGCATTTCAACCTTGCAATCATACCAGGGTGCGCAAATTTTCGAGATCATAGGCCTCAATCAGGATGTGGTCGATAAATATTTTACCGGCGCGGTATCCAGGATTGCCGGAATGGGACTTGATGAAATTGCGCGTGAAGCATTGGTGAAACACCAGGTAGCCTTTAGCAGAAAAGAAATACCCATCGATCGGTTACCCGTGGGCGGTATCTACCAATGGAAAAGAAAAGGGGAATTTCATCTTTTCAATCCGCAGACCATCCATCTGCTTCAATATTCAACACGAACCGGAGATTATAATCTTTTTAAAAAATACTCAAAGCTTGTTAACGAACAGGGAGAAAAAGCATGCACACTGAGAAGTCTGCTGAATATGAAGAGAACAAGGCCAGCCATATCTTTGGATGAAGTAGAGCCTGCTGAAAATATTTATAAAAGATTTGCCACAGGCGCCATGTCATTCGGCTCTATTTCCTGGGAAGCCCATACCACGCTGGCTATAGCCATGAACAGGCTCGGTGCAAAAAGCAATACAGGTGAAGGCGGAGAAGATGAACAACGATATGACCGTTTGCCCAATGGTGATTCGATGCGGTCGGCCATTAAGCAGGTAGCCTCGGCAAGGTTCGGGGTAACCAGCCTTTACCTCACGGAAGCCGATGAACTGCAGATCAAAATGGCACAAGGCGCAAAGCCCGGTGAAGGCGGACAGTTACCGGGTCATAAAGTGGACGATTGGATTGGACGGGTAAGGCATTCCACACCTGGTGTTGGATTGATATCTCCTCCCCCACACCACGATATTTATTCTATTGAAGACCTTGCACAGTTGATATTTGATTTGAAAAATGCAAACCGGGCTGCGAGGATCAGCGTGAAGCTTGTTTCAAAAGCAGGGGTTGGAACGATAGCAGCAGGTGTCGCCAAAGCGAAAGCCGATGTGATCCTGATCTCCGGATTCGACGGCGGCACAGGGGCCTCACCAGTTAGTTCCATCAAACATGCCGGATTACCCTGGGAACTTGGACTGGCAGAGACCCATCAAACCCTGGTTAAAAATAAACTGCGCAGCCGTGTAGTGGTACAAACAGACGGACAATTAAAAACCGGAAGGGATATCGCAATTGCTACTTTGCTTGGGGCTGAAGAATGGGGCGTAGCCTCCGCTGCACTTGTTGTGGAAGGTTGTATCATGATGCGTAAATGTCACCTGAATACTTGTCCGGTAGGCGTTGCCACACAGGATCCTGAGCTAAGAAAAAGATTTAATGGTGCAGCAGATTATGTGGTGAATTTTATTCATTTTCTTACCCAGGAATTGCGTGAGATCATGGCCGAACTTGGTTTCAGGACAATACAGGAAATGGTTGGGCAGGTAGACAACCTTGATATTAAAGAAGATATCCACCACTGGAAATACAGCAGGCTCGACCTTTCACCAATTCTTTACAAAGAACCGGCATCAAGATATACAGGACTTTTCAAACAGGAAGAACAGGATCATGGCATTGCAGATGTGCTCGACTGGAAACTTTTGGAAAAAGCAAGGCCCGCAATAGAACATGGGGAAAACGTATATGCCGAATTTTTTATTAGAAATACGGACCGTACAACAGGAACCATTTTATCTAACGAAATCACTAAGAAATACAGGGCTGCAGGGTTGCCGGACAATACTATCCATTTCAAATTCAAAGGAACCGCCGGACAAAGTTTTGCGGCTTTCAATACTAAAGGAATCACGCATGAACTGGAAGGTGATGCCAACGATTATTTTGGTAAGGGACTGAGCGGTGCAAAATTGATTATATATCCTGATAAACAATCCGGATTTATACCTGAAAAAAACATCATCATTGGTAACGTTGCGTTCTATGGAGCCACTTCAGGTAAGGCATTTATTCGTGGTAAAGCAGGGGAAAGATTTTGCGTACGCAATTCTGGAGCTGATGCTGTTGTAGAAGGCGTGGGAGATCATGGTTGTGAATATATGACGAGTGGAAGGGTTGTTATACTCGGAGAAACAGGCAGAAATTTTGCTGCAGGAATGAGCGGAGGAATTGCTTATGTATATGATGTCAGTGGAAGGTTTTCGGTGAACTGTAACACTGAAATGGTAGACCTTGATCCTATGGATGAAGAAGGTAATGCAGAACTCAGGCAAATGATCAGCGAACATTTACAATATACCCGCAGTACCGTGGCAAGATTTATACTTGATGATTTTGAAAACCAACTCAAACATTTCGTGAAGGTATTTCCCAAGGATTATAAACGTGTGCTTGCGGCTAAGACTAGAACAAGCGTCAATGTTACCAGATAATCAAGAGAAAAATATATCGATGTTTCCGTTTAACTATTGATTGCTTAAATATTGCAAAAACAAGTTAAGCAATGTTGAAAGACCACGTAGTGTAAACTCATTTTTGAATAACCGTTAAGGATAAGATATGGGCAAACCAACAGGATTCCAGGAATTTACCAGGGAGCTACCGGAAAAGTTACCGGTGGCAGACAGGTTGAATAATTATAAAGAATTTGTTCAACGTTATACGGACCAGAAATTGAATCAACAGGCCGCCCGGTGCATGGATTGTGGTGTACCTTTTTGTCACAATGGATGCCCGCTTGGAAATATCATTCCCGAGTTTAATGATGCAGTATACCGGCAGAGTTGGAAAGAAGCCTATGAGATACTTTCTTCTACCAACAATTTTCCTGAGTTTACGGGAAGGATTTGTCCGGCTCCCTGCGAAAGTGCCTGTGTACTCGGTATCAATCAACCCGCCATTACGATTGAAGAAATTGAAAAACATATTATCGAGATAGCCTTTGAGAAAGGGCTGGTAGTTGCACGCAAACCGAATGTGCGTTCGGGAAAAAAAGTTGCGGTGGTAGGATCCGGCCCTGCGGGCCTTGCCGTTGCTGCCCAGCTCAACCATGCAGGCCACCTGGTAACCGTTTTTGAACGTGATGATGCGCCTGGTGGACTCTTACGGTATGGCATACCCGATTTCAAGCTCGAGAAATGGGTGATAGATAGAAGGATCGCCGTACTGGAAGAAGAGGGTGTGATCTTCAAGTGTAACGCACATGTTGGGGTTAATGTAAGCATCAACGATTTACTGAGGGAGTTTCATTCCATTGTATTGGCGGGAGGTTCTACCGTTCCCAGGAACCTTGATATACCTGGAAGGGAATTAAAAGGTGTACATTTTGCCATGGAATTCCTGAAACAGCAGAATAAACGCGTTGCTGAAAAAGATCCTTTTGCTGGTGGTCATGTGGAAAGCAATATTGCCGCAGAACCCATCAGCGCCTCGGGAAAAAATGTACTGATCATTGGCGGTGGCGATACAGGAAGCGACTGCGTGGGAACCTCAAACCGGCATGGTGCAAAAAGTATAACCCAGTTTGAGTTATTGCCAAAGCCCCCTGGCGAAAGGATTCAGTCGATGCCCTGGCCCACTTATCCCATGACCCTCAAAACTTCATCGTCACATGAGGAAGGCTGTGACCGCATGTGGTCTGTTACCACAAAATCATTTATTGGTGATGAGGATGGCCATTTAAAAGCCCTGAAAATCGCTGACCTGGAATGGAAGTTTTCTGAAGAAGGCAGACCTGCCAGTTTCGTTGAAGTTCCCGGATCGGAAAGGGAAATCCCCTGTGAACTGGTTTTATTGGCCATGGGCTTTCTTCACCCCCAGAAAAATGGCATCCTGGAAGAATTGGATGTTGAACTTGATGAAAGGGGAAATGTAAAAGCTACAGAAAAAGACTACAGAACCAATATTTCGAAAATCTTCAGTTGCGGCGATATGAGAAGGGGTCAATCCCTGGTCGTTTGGGCAATCAGTGAAGGAAGGGAGTGCGCCCGGCACGTTGATGAATATCTTTCCGGATCATCCCGTCTTGAATCCAAAGATAAAAGTGTACTGGAACTGGTAAAATAATCATTCAAACTACTCTCTTCAGGTAAAAAAGGGGTCCTAAGGGACCCCTTTCATATTATATTAAATAATATATGATTACGAACCCAAAAGTTGCCAACAGCATATTTTTTTGACATCAATTGTTTTACTATCGCAATACATTAATAATCATTTACTTAAACATTAATTCTCCATTTTTGCGAATATATTATAATTATTTATATGTTTATAATTTCTATTAAAACGGGTTACTTTATAGTGTTTTAATTATTAATATTGCACGAACAAACAATTTCAGTCAATAAAAAATGTCAATTATGAAGAAAATTGGATTAAAGGAAGCCCTGCCTTTCGTCTTGCTGCTAACCATTGCGGTAGCGGCAATTTTTGTCCCCTCTTTACCCAATTTCGATGATGGCGGAAAATACAGTTCTGCTGACATTTCCTGGATCATCGTTGCCACGGCATTGGTATTTTTAATGACGCCCGGACTGGCATTCTTCTACGGCGGAATGGTACATCGCAAAAACGTCATATCTACCATGATCAAAAGTGTGGTTGCCGCGGGTGTAGTTAGTATCATCTGGGTTACGGTAGGGTACAGCCTTTGTTTTGGAGATAGCCTTGGTGGACTTATCGGCGATCCCAGAACAAACCTTTTTTTTAAAGGGGTAAATTCCGGTGAGCCCTGGAGCCTGGCGCCAACCATTCCAAAAACACTATTTTCCCTGTTTCAGTTGATGTTTGCCATCATTACTCCCGGCCTGGTAGTAGGTGCGGTAGCTGAAAGGATTCGCTTCACTTCATACATTTTATTTATTGCGCTGTTTAGCGTATTTGTATATGCTCCTCTTGCACACTGGAGCTGGCATCCGGATGGATTCCTGTTTAAGTGGGGAGCACTTGACTTTGCCGGTGGTACCGTGGTTCATATTTCTGCCGGTTGTGCTGCCCTCGCTGGCGCACTTGTCCTTAAGCGTCGTAAAGCGCATATTGATCAGACAGAAATTCCACCAGCTAACGTTCCTTATGTGTTAATCGGAACTGGTTTGTTATGGTTCGGATGGTTTGGTTTCAATGCAGGTTCTGCCCTGGGTGCAAATGCCCTCGCAGTTTCAGCATTCGCTACAACCAATACTGCTGCAGCTGCAGCGGGACTTTCATGGATGTTCTTTGATGTACTTCGCGGTAAAAAACCTTCGGTACTTGGATTTTGCATCGGTGCCGTAGTTGGACTGGTAGCTATCACACCTGCTGCAGGCTTTGTTGCGATTCCCCAAAGTATTTTCATAGGTGTTGTGGCAGCCGTAATCTCCAATATAGCCGTTTACTATAAGCAAAAATCAAAACTGGATGATACACTCGACGTATTTCCATGTCATGGTTTGGGCGGTATGGTTGGTATGTTGATGACGGGTATTTTTGCCACCAAGGCCGTAAACAGTGCAGGTAATGATGGTCTTTTTTATGGCAATGCCGCATTTTTCTTCACGCAGTTGAAGGCTATGTCCATCACCGTTATATATAGCTTTACTGTATCCTTTGCTATTTTCAAATTCATCAATTTTGTATTACCAATGCGGGTAACTTCTGAAGAAGAAGAACTGGGACTCGATGCCACTCAGCATAATGAAAATTATGTTCAGGGCACCCTTTTACTGCGCCAGAATGGTAGTGCGAAGGAGACATCAATTAAAATAGAAAAAGGTACAGTAGAAGAACTAATTCTCGACTAATAGTTTTTTCTCCGTACCCTTTTTCTTAAACTAAAAAAAGCATTACAATGTTAAGAAAATTTATTGTAACTGCCGCAACAGTGGCAGCTATCAGCCCCCTTTTTGCCCAGGACTCCACGGTTACCAAGGCCGTAGAAGAGCCTAAACCTCTATTGATCTCCGGTTTTGTTGACATGTATTATCGTTACGACTTTAGTAAGAACCCAGCCAACAATCGCACCAGCTTCACCAACAGCACCAATTCATTTGAATTGGGAATGGCGTCAGTTAAACTAGAACATTCTTTCGGAAAAGTTGGATTTGTAGCTGATCTCGGCTTCGGAAAAAGAGCACAGGAATTTTCTTATAACGAAACAGGCATCGTTCAGGCCATCAAACAATTATACGTAACCTATTCACCAAAAGACTGGTTGAAATTTACGATGGGTAGCTGGGCTACACACGTTGGTTATGAATTGGTTGATGCTCCAGGCAATAGAAACTATAGCATGTCCTATATGTTCTCCTGGGGACCTTTTGCGCATACAGGTCTGAAAGCAGAAGCCACGGCAGGTAAAAGCGGTTTCATGCTGGGTATTGCCAATCCTACCGACTACAAATCAGCACCCCTGGACAGCAAGAAATATCTGCTTGCCCAGTATTCCTACGCATTTTCTGATAACGTTAAAGTATACCTGAACTATGTGGGTGGAAAGCGTTATACAGATTCTGCAAGAACGAACCAGTATGACATTGTTTTAACGGGAAAAGTTAGCGACAAGTTCAGCATTGGATACAATGGCACACTAAATTCTACCAAATTCCAGGTTAATGACAAGTATGATACTGACGCTAAAACATGGTGGGGTTCTGCAGTATATTTCAACATTGATCCTACGGAAAAACTTGGCATTACGCTTCGTACAGAATATTTCAGCGATAAAAACCAGCTCGTTGCAATGAGCCTTGCACCAGAGGGCGCAAACATTTTCGCCAATACACTTTCGTTTAATTGTAAGGCAGGTCCACTGACCATCGTGCCTGAACTACGTTTTGAAACAGCAAACAACAAAGTCTACTTCAACAAAGATGGTGGTAGCGTTTCATCAAATACTAGCGCGCTGATAGCCGCTTATTATAAATTTTGACAAGCAGTCAAAGTTGGGTCATAATCAAACCAGGGCTCCTTTTCAGGATGCCCTGTTTTTTTAATTAGATAATTTTCTAATGCGGTAGTGCGGTGATGAATACAGGACTGCAGCGATAAATATCTTGGCCAATCGTTGCCAACACGGTCATGGAATGTATGGACCTGTTTTTTTAATTAGATAATTGTTTAATGCGGTAGTGCGGTGATGAATACAGGACTGCAGCGATAAAAGTAGTGCGGTAATGAATGCATCATGCTGAATTTCTTCCGGCATTGATGATGCCGAATGAACACCTCATCGCAAGTTTTTCATACACCTGCTTTATGGGCGACTGAACCAGTTGCTCCTCCATCTCGCGAACTTTACTGATGGCATATTGCTGTATCGTTGTCAGTGGAAGCACAATGCGTTCGCGCGTCTGAACCGACAACTGTTCAACGGGGTAATCAGCCATTAATTCTGCATTACCGGATAACTTAAAAATATATTTCATGGTGAGTTCGTACTCCTCATGGATCATATTCCATATCTCTCCATAAACTTTGTGGTCCGAGATATATAAGGTGAGTGGAAAGAAACATTTGCGCATTGCCATCTCACAATTGTCTATCAGGGTCTTGAAAAAAGGAGACTCTTCATATAGTGCTTTCACTTCTTTCCACCTTCCCGCATCATCCATTTGCCTGAATGCTGAACCAACACCGTAATAACCCGTTACATTTTGCTTGAGCTGACTCCACGCCCCTACAAAAGGAATGGCACGCAGATCTTTTAACGTAAGCCTTCCTGCTCCCCTTTTTGCCGGCCTGCTGCCAATATTGGTTTCGGCATAAAATCTAAGTGGACTAACATGAGATAAGTATTCCAGGAAATTGGGATGATTCTTTAATGCTGAGTAGGCATTAAAACTGTTTCTCGCCAGCTCATCGATCAACTCTTCCTGGGTCTTGTCCAACGTAATATTTTTCTCGGCGAACAGGTCATTTGAAATGCCTGCATGAATCAACTGTTCAATATTAAACTGTGCAGCATCAATAGTCCCGAAATTGGAACTTACGGTCTGCCCCTGTATCGTCAACTGTATCTCCCTGTTGGCAATTTTTTTTCCTAACGAAGAATAAAACTTATGGGTCTTTCCACCACCCCTCGCTGGCGGCCCCCCCCGGCCATCAAAAAACACCACTTCAATACCATATTCATTTGATATCCTCGTTAGTTCAACTTTTGCCGTATAAATACTCCAGTTTGCCATCATATAGCCACCGTCCTTTGTTCCGTCAGAAAATCCCAGCATGATTGTTTGCACATTACCTCTTCTTTCCAAGTGTTCGTGGTACACATTGTCAGTATATAATTTCTTCATTACATCAGAGGCATGCATCAGGTCATCAATGGTTTCGAAAAGCGGGACCACATCAATATTGATTTGTTCCCTCTTCCATCCGGCAAGTACAAATAATGCCAGCACTTCCATAACATTCATTGCACTATTACACTGACTGATGATATATCGGTTACAACCCGCCTCTCCGTTAAACTGTTGAATGTAGGAGATGGAAGAAATACTTTCAATAGTTTCTTTCACCATCGGATCATCTGGCAACATGTCTGCAGCATCATTTAGTTGTGCGAGGTAAGCGAATTTTTCATCACTGTTATTGTCGCTATAAGTTGCGGGAAAAACACCTGCCGAAGCAAAAGCATCCATGACTTTACCATGCATTGAACTGTCCTGCCTGATATCGAGCGTTGCAAAGAACAATCCAAAAACCTCTACCCTGTTGATCAGGCCACTTACCAGTTGAACAAAAAGGCCATTATGTTGATAGATCAGTGTTTCCCTGATCTGTTTCAGCGTTTGCAAGATTTCCGCTGACGTGATATCAGCCTCGTGGCCGGGAATAAATAAATTATCGTATAATTTCTTTTCGAGGTCCTGCAAAATATTTTCAACACCTTCAAAAGTAAGCCTTCGCCTCATTTTGCGCACATCCATATAATAACACTTTATGATAGAACCGCGCAGCGCATCCGCAACTCTTCGGGTGATCGGCGCCGTTACAAAAGGATTTCCGTCCCTGTCTCCTCCTGGCCAGAAACCCATCCTGATCACCGGTTTGTGGCCGTTGGTGGCTTCCGGAAACTGGCTTTGAAGAAAACTGACGATTCTGCCGGATGCAGCATAGAAAACATTTTCAAGGTACCAGATCAGGCTTACGGCTTCATCATAAGGTGTAGGTTTTTGCTTTTTGAAAAATGCCGTTTTACCAAGCTGTTGGAGGTACATATTGATCTGGCTAACATTGTTTTCTTTAACGGAACGTGAAAGGTCGTTGATGATACCCAATACCGAACCCGGATAAAATTGTGTAGGGTGGGCAGTAAGAACCAGCCTGATCCCAAAATTCTTTAATTTCTTGGACAACTCTTCTTCATAACGCTGTTGAACAACTTCCGTTTCCAGCTGCTTCAATGTTCCGCCACCATCCATATCATTCACATCTGTAAAGGCTGCGTCTTCCAACGCATCAAATAACACAACCTGCCTTTCTACGTACTGGACAAAACGGAACATCACATCCAACTGTTCCTGTTCCCTGTTATAAGCGGTTTGCCTTTTAAAGAAATCTTCCATGATTTCAACCGGACTGAGTTTCTTTTTATAGCCTTCCTCACAATTGGCCAGCAATAAGGAAAGCATGATCCCTGTCTTTTCAATACGGTGAAACGGAAGTGACGTAAACAGGCTATTATACAACTGAAATTTGATCCCCACCTGGTTCTTAAATTGCTGCAAAGCCTGATTTGAAGAATGACTCATATGCGGTTAAATATCGGATAGACAGTTTCGAAAGAAATAAGGTTTAAATTTACAAACTTTTAAAGTTATTCTTTGTTTTTTAAAGGATTTGCTTATAACTTCGGCTCTCTTAAAAAATAATGGCAAACAGTTTTACCCTATCGTCCATCGCTGATAAAAGCCTTTCAAGGGTGATTATCAATATTACTACAACCACCCGTAAAGGGTTGTGAAATTCCTATATTATCCCCCGGGCATTTTGCTGTTAGATTGAAAACGTCGCGTCCATATTATTATAAAAAAAGATTATGCTGGTTATGAAATTCGGGGGAACTTCTGTTGGGAGTGCTCCATCCATCCAAAGAGTTAGAAAGATCGTTAGTGATGCCCTGAAATCAGATAAAGTAATGCTGGTTGTTTCCGCGATGAGTGGCACTACCGATCAGTTGATCGAATGCGGACATAAAGCTGCAACGGGTGACGAATCATACCGCAATATTTTGCTGGATATCGAAAAAAGGCACCTGGATACCGTTAAAGAAATCATTCCCGTTCAGCACCAGAGTTATGCACTCAGCTTTACCAAGACATATTGTAATGAGATGGAAGATATCTTCAATGGTATTTTTCTGCTGGGAGAACTGTCGTCCAGAACGCTCGACAGGATAATGAGCTATGGAGAGTTGATGTCGAGTCGCATCATTGCAGCCTCCTTTGAACTTGAAGGATATAAAAGCCAGTGGAAAGATGCGCGTAAGATTATCGTCACTGACAGCAACTACGGGAACGCCACGGTGAATTTTATGGCTACTTATAAACATATTGAAACGTTGGTGGCGGAGCCCTCTGAGCTTTTTATCATTCCCGGATTTATTGCGGCAGATGAAGAAGGCATCACCACGACTATTGGCCGTGGCGGGTCTGATTATACAGCAGCTATCATGGCAGCAGGTTCCAAAGCGAATCAACTGGATATTTGGACGGATGTATCAGGAATGATGACGGCAGATCCAAGATGGGTTGCCAATGCCAGGCCTATCCCGGAAATTTCATATAAGGAAGCCATGGAGCTTTCACACTTCGGCGCCAAGGTCATTTATCCTCCTACCATCCAACCCGTCATGAGCCTTAATATTCCGGTGTGGGTCAAAAATACTTTTGCCACAGAGGATAAAGGAACGCTTATTCAGAACGAATCTTCCACAAGCGGACAAACCATCAGCGGCATTTCGAGCATTAATAAGATTGCCCTGTTAAGCCTTGAAGGCAGTGGCATGGTGGGGATACCCGGTTTTTCTAAAAGGCTTTTTGAGTCACTCGCTGGAGAGCAGATCAATGTTATTCTGATCACGCAAAGCTCGTCTGAGCACTCCATCTGTGTAGCCATTGAAGCTGCCGGTGTAGAAAAAGCCAGGAGAGCAGTCAATGCAGTCTTTGAACGGGAGATAGTCATGGGCAAAGTTGATCCGTTAACGACTGAAAAAGATCTGTCCATCATTGCACTGGTGGGTGAAAATATGAAAAGCCATCCTGGCATCAGCGGTAAAATGTTTGGCACATTGGGACGAAATGGTGTTAATGTCAGGGCCATTGCACAAGGCTCTTCAGAAAGAAATATATCGGCAGTCATTAGTACTGCAGACGTAAAGAAAGCGCTTAATATTTTACATGAAGAATTTTTCGAAACCAGCTACAAGCAGATCAATCTTTTTATTGCGGGAACCGGCAATGTGGGAAAAAGGTTATTGGCCCAGTTACAACAACAGCAACAGTTTCTGATGAAACACCTGAGGTTGCAGGTGAGGGTGATCGGACTAATCAATAGTCGAAAAATGGTAGTTGGTGAAGAAGAACTTAATGGCAACTGGGAAAAGGTTTTTGCTGAAGGTGAAACATCAGACCTCAATGCATTTGCGGAACACATTATTGCCAAGAACCTTAGAAATAGTGTATTCGTTGACGTTACTGCGAGTGAAAAAGTATCTAAGTTATATCCCATTTTATTGCAGAAGAGCATAGCCGTGGTGGCGTGTAATAAAATTGCTGCCTCTTCACCGTATAAAAATTATCATTCCCTGAAAGAACTTGCCTCAGCTTTCAATACCCGTTTCCTGTTTGAAACAAATGTTGGTGCTGGTCTGCCTGTTATTGGTACATTAAATGACCTGTTGAGAAGTGGCGATAGTATCAACAAGATTGAAGCCGTGCTCAGTGGAACGCTGAACTATGTATTCAATCATTATGATGGTCAGCAAAAATTTGCAACGATAGTGAAACGCGCACAAGATGAAGGATATACAGAGCCTGATCCCAGGCTTGATCTCAGTGGTACCGACGTAATGCGTAAGATCATGATCCTGGCACGTGAGTCGGGATATGAAATGGAGATGGATAGGATCAGCAATACCAGTTTTCTGCCTGCCTCCTGTATGGAAGGAACGGTAGATGATTTTTACCGTGAACTTGACGTCCATGAGGAACATTTCAGGTCACTATATACAGCAGCTGCTGCGAAAGGCTGCAAACTTAAGTTTGTCGCAAGCTTTGAAAACGGAAAAGCCGCGGTGGGTTTACAGCATATAGATCCACAACACGATTTTTTCCACTTATATGGAAAGGATAATATTGTCAGGTTTTATACGCCGAGGTATGCGGAACAACCCCTAGTGGTGAAGGGTGCGGGAGCAGGGGCGGAAGTTACTGCATCGGGTGTTTTTGCCGACATCATCAGGGCAGCCGGATAAACTAATAATGCGATCCATGATGAAAAAAATTACCATACACGCACCCGCAACAGTGGCCAACCTGGTCTGCGGTTTTGATATTTTGGGATTAGCATTGAACGAGCCTTTTGATGTGATGGAACTGACCCTAACTGAAGAGCCGAAACTGGTCATTCAGAATGCTGATCATTATGGCCTGCCTACAGATCCACTAAAGAATGTGGCAGGTGTAGCGCTGTTATCATTAATGGAAACCCTGCCCAATCCGGTGGGCTTTGAAATGACCATTGAAAAACGTATCAAACCCGGAAGCGGCATTGGTTCCAGTGCAGCAAGTGCGGCAGGGGCTGTAGCCGCCGCCAACATCCTGCTCAACAATTTGTATTCACCAGATGACCTGATCCAGTTTGCCATGAACGGTGAAAAACTTGCCTCCGGCGTAAAACACGCAGATAATATTGCCCCCTGCCTCCGCGGCGGTATAACACTCGTGCGAAGCATTTATCCGCTGGATATTATTTCTATTCCCCCTCCTCCGATGTATGTGACCATAGTACATCCTCAAATAGAAGTCAGGACCTCAGATGCCCGGCAAATCCTGAAAAAACAAATCTTTCTCAAAGACGCTATACGGCAGTGGGGCAATATTGCTGGATTGGTAACCGGCCTACTAAGATCCGATTACGAGCTGATCGGAAGGTCGCTGGAAGATGTGATCATTGAGCCCATTCGAAGCATACTGATACCCGCTTTCGCCGAAGTAAAAAAGCAATCACTTGAAGCAGGTGCACTCGGTGGTGGAATCTCCGGCTCCGGACCATCAATCTTTATGCTGTCGAAAGAAAAACATACAGCCCTGGCCATTGAAAAGGAGATGTCATCGATCTATGATCGCCTTGGTATTGAAAACAGCACCTATGTTACCACTATTAATGAGCAGGGCATAAAAATAATTCCAGATGAAGTACTACAGCCTTAATCATAATTCCCCTGCGGTGGATTTCAGGGAGGCGACCATACTCGGTCAGGCGCCAGACAAAGGATTGTATTTCCCGGACGAAATCCCACAATTTGATAAAGACTTTATTTCCTCGCTTCCAACATTGAGCATTGCAGAAATTGGTTTCACCGTAATGAAACCTTATGTAAAAGATGTTATTCCGGATGATGTTTTGCGATCTATTGTAGAAGAGACGTTGAATTTTGACATTCCCCTGGTAAAGGTGAGTGATGATATATTCTCCCTTGAACTTTTTCACGGTCCCACCCTGGCATTCAAAGACGTTGGTGCACGTTTCATGAGTAGGTGCCTGGGATATTTTTCACGTAATAATAAACATAAAGTTACTGTACTGGTGGCCACTTCGGGCGATACCGGAGGCGCGGTAGCCGATGGCTTTTTTGGCGTAGACGGCGTTGACGTCGTGATCCTGTACCCTTCCGGAAAAGTTAGTAAAGTTCAGGAACAACAACTCACCACCTACGGCGGCAATGTTCATGCGCTGGAAGTGAAAGGTGATTTTGATGCCTGTCAGCGATTGGTAAAACAGGCGTTTACAGATGTGGAACTCAACTCCAGGCTCTCGCTCACTTCAGCGAATTCAATAAACGTAGCCAGGTGGTTGCCTCAACAGATATATTATTTCCTTGCCATAAAACAATGGCCTTTTAGGGAACCACCCGTGTTCTCCGTCCCCAGTGGAAATTTTGGGAATATATGCGCTGGTATACTTGCCTGGAAGTCGGGACTTCCCGTGTCCCATTTCATTGCTGCGTGCAATGCGAATGACGTGGTTCCCTCTTATCTTGTTTCAGGAAAGTACCAGCCTATTACCGCCACGGCAACCATTTCAAATGCCATGGATGTTGGCGATCCAAGCAATTTCGGTCGAATCATGCAGATCTTCGGCCAGTCGTTTCCGTTAGTTAGGGAGCAGTTAAGCAGTGTGAGTGTTTCCGATAACGAAACTATTGACACTATTAAACACGTTCTCCGGGATGTTGATTATTTACTGGATCCCCATGGTGCTGTAGGATATTATGCCTTTGAAAAATACCGAAGTGAACATCCCAC
>JANMMA010000079.1:0-19681 GCA_031372815.1 Sphingobacteriales bacterium | reverse complement strand
CTGGAAATATTCAGGCAACAGAACCGTGAAGACCTGGCAAAAAAAGAGGAAGAAGAAATTGAAGTGATCGAGAAATTTCTTCCTAAACAACTCAGTGCGGAAGAATTGGGTGAGGCCATCGGTAAACTTGTACTTGAACTTGCGCAAGTTCACCATCGGACCTCGGCAGGGTAATGGGGATAGCCTCAAAACAACTCGCAGGCAAAGCCGACGGGAAAGCTATTTCAGCCATCGTAAAAGAACTTCTTTCCAAATAATTCTATATGTGGATCGACCTGCTCTGGCTTTTCATCATGGCAATGGCCGCATTGAAAGGATTTCGAAACGGTCTGATTGGTGCTGCGTTTTCATTTGCAGCCTTTTTTATAGCACTGGCTGCAGCATTAAAACTTTCTGCTATTGTAGCTGTTTTTTTGCGCGATTCATTTCAACAGTCTTCCGCCTGGATACCGGTGATTGCGTTTGTCCTCGTTTTCCTGGTGATTAGTGCCCTGGTGAATATGGCTGCTAAAGTGTTTTCGAAAACCCTTGATATGGTGATGCTGGGATGGGTCAATAAACTTGGCGGATTTTTATTATACGCCATCATGTACACCCTGATTTTGAGTGTATTGATATTTTATTTTGACCAGATACTGCACATATCAGACAGCGTTAAACAGCAATCAAAGGTTTATGCCTATATTGAACCCTGGGGGGAATGGACAATGAATGCACTGGGAAATCTGATCCCGTGGTTTAAAGATGTTTTCAAGGATATGCAGGATTTTTTTGGAAAAGTGGGAGAAGATATTCCTAAATCATAGTGATGAAATAGCATATTATGGGAGGTGATCGCTACAATATTTGATAAGAAAAAATTATTTTAGCATATATCAGGTATAATTGCGCAAATAAGAATGAGTTACCAGATCAAACAAGAAGGAAAGTTCAGGTTCATTGAACACGGCGAGGGAGAACCCCTGGTCATGCTTCATGGCCTGTTCGGTGCGCTAAGTAACTTCAAGGGGCTGATCGATTATTTTGTGCAACACAACAAAGTGATCGTACCGATGCTTCCGTTGTTTGAGCTTGACCTCCTCCACAGCACGGTGGGCGGACTGGAAAAATTCCTGCATAAATTCATTGAATTCAAAGACTATCGTAATATCCATTTACTGGGTAACAGCCTTGGTGGTCATGTGGCATTGGTGCATGTGCTTAAGCATCCTGAACGGATCAAATCCCTTATCCTGACAGGCAGTTCCGGATTGTTTGAGAACGGCATGGGTGATACCTACCCGAAACGTGGAGATTACGAGTACATTAAGAAAAAAACCGGATTAACTTTTTATAATCCTGAAGTAGCCACCAAAGAACTCGTAGATGAGGTTTATGAAATCGTTAACAATCGCATTAAAGCGATCAAGATAATTTCCCTGGCGAAAAGCGCCATCAGGAATAACCTGGGAGATGAATTAAGTCATATCAAACAGCCTACTTTATTGGTGTGGGGTAACAACGATACTATTACACCGCCTTTTGTGGGACGTGAGTTTAACAAACTTATCCCTAATAGCGAACTTCATTTTATTGATAAATGCGGACATGCACCAATGATGGAGGTGCCCGATGAATTCAACAGGATTTTGCACCTCTTTCTGCAAAAGCTCAACGAACCTGCTGCTGTACATTAAGAAAAGCAATGTATGCAGCGCTTGACTGCGAATTGCCGTCTTATTAACTGATTATCGTATTATTTAATTAAGCCATGTTTTGCGGACAAATCATATCGTCTGATATTTTACCACTCACGCTACAGGATACCGTTGAGGAAGCGCTCCGTGTAATGCAGGAAAAAAATGTCAATCACCTTCCTGTTGTTGAAGGCGAGAAATATCTGGGCTTGATATCTGAAGACGATCTCCTGGATGAGGAACCCGAGGTTAAGCTGCTTGATATCGTCGAAAATCTTGATGGATCAGCTGTGAAGTCCGGAGATTATTTTCTTGTTGCGGTTAAACTCTCTTACCTCTTTCAACTTGACGTAGTTCCCGTTGCCAATGAAAAGCAGGAATTCGAAGGACTCATTACCAAGGATACCTTATTCAGACACCTGGCAAAATCAACAGGCTCCGACGAATACGGATCTATGCTGGTGCTTGAAATGGAGAAGAAAGACTATTCACCCGGATTGTTTAATCGTTTGGTGGAATCAAATGATGCCATTATTACCCAACTGAATTCCTGGTCTGATCCGTCGAGCAGTCTGATGACTGTGATTATCAGAATAAATAAGGAAGAAGTATCTGACGTTGTTGCCACCTTTCAGCGGCATGATTTTATAGTAAGTTATTACCTGGGAGAAGAACTCTTTCGTAATGAGCTGCAAAGTAACCTCAACCACTTGATGAATTATTTAAATATGTAAAAAAACCGGTTTTTGCAGTGGAATGTTACTTTTGTGGTGGTACCCTATGATGAATCAGTGGCAAAATACAACGATAGCTTTAGCACTGCTTTTGCTTTCTTTCCCAGTTCTGGGACAGGAAACGAGCAGTAGCCTGACTGCAAAAGCCGGCAGCAAAGAACTATTGACTACCGTTCGTAATATCACTGTGTCGGGCAACCGGAAAACGAAGGAGTGGATCGTTTTGCGGGAAGTTTACCTGAAACCCGGCATTGCTTATACCATGCCTTTCATCCTTGAAAGCATTAAAAATGGCCGCACCAACCTCATTAATACTTCTCTTTTCGTAGACGCTACAGTAGATTTTAAGAACTGGTTTGACGATTCGATCGACATTGTCATTGACGTTAAAGAACGATGGTACTGGTTTCCTTTTCCTTTATTTAAACCGATCGACAGGAACTGGAATGTCTGGATTAACCAGTATAAGGTTAGCCTTGATCGGGTGAATTACGGTATCAAATTTCTTGGAAATAACGTTTCAGGGCGTAATGATAAACTCAATCTTTACCTGGTTAACGGGTATACCAGGCAGGTAGCCTTAACTTACCAGAATCCGTTTATGGGGAGAAACCTGAACTGGGGTTACTCCACCGAATTCTCTTTTAGCAAGAACCGCGAAATCAATTATTCCACAAGGAACAACGAACAGATTTTTTTCAAGAACGAAAACGAATTTGTGCGCACAAAACTCACTGTGGGTGGCGGTATTTCTTACCGTAAGGCATCAACGGAACGTCATACGTTAAAGCTTAATTATACTTTTGAAACCGTATCAGACACCATTGCGACCCTGAACCCAAAATTCTTTGGAAACGGCAAGACAAAAACAAATTTTCCAGAACTTTCATATCGCTACCAATTCTTTAATGTTGATTATATACCTTATCCAACGAAAGGCCTGAAATGGGAGTTTAACTTTACTAAACGCGGATTTGGCGGGCCCCTCGACATGTGGGCTTTTAACATCAGGGGAGGAAGGTATTTCCCGTTGAATGATAAATTCTACTATAGTGTTCAGGCTGATTTTACCCTTAAACTTCCTTTCAATCAGCCTTATTACAACCTTCCGTTAATGGGGTATGGTGATAATTATATGCGGGGAATGGAATATTATGTGATCGATGGCGTTGCCGCAGGCCTGATTAAAAACACGCTGAGAAAGCAGATCTTCGACCTCAAATGGAAAACAGGTTTTAAAAGCAGGACCTATGGTACGATACCCTTTAAAATATTCCTTAAAGCATACGGGGATTTTGGCTATACATACAACAAGTTCAATACAACAGGGAACTCCCTGACCAACCGTTTTTTATATACAGGCGGGTTCGGTATCGATATCCTGACGATATATGACGTCGTGTTCAAATTTGAATACAGCTTCAATCAACTCAGTGAAAGGGCATTGTTCATGCACCTTAATGAATTTTAGACTTTCTCAGATCATCAGTAACATTGCAACATGAAAATTGCCATATACAGTAGGGGGGGCGAAAGCCTTCGCACGTTGGACCTGTCGATTTTACTTACAGCGCTCCAGGAAGCCAAATGCACTGCAGTGTTGCACCAGGATTATTTTCAACAGGTAAGCCATGAATTGCCGGGAGCAGAGAACTTTGCCACCTTCAGTGTTTCAGAAGACCTCGATGACAGTATCGATTGCATGATCAGCCTGGGTGGTGACGGTACACTGCTCGACACGGTAACCCTGATCAGGGATAAGAATATCCCTGTATTGGGGATCAATTTTGGGCGGTTGGGATTTCTGGCGAGTCTCGGTAAAGAAGACCTGCCTTCCGCAGTAAAAGCCTTGACGGAAAGAACTTATGTGGCTGAAAAAAGGACCCTGATCCATATGGAAGCCGATATTCCACTGTTTGGTGACACGCCTTACGGGCTAAATGAATTTGCCATCCATAAACGTGACACCTCACCAATGATCAAGATTCACACCTACCTGAATGGTGAATTCCTAAATACATATTGGGCAGATGGACTTATCGTATCTACGCCTACCGGATCAACCGGGTATTCACTCAGCTGCGATGGTCCGGTTGTTTTTCCGGAATCAGGAAGTTTTGTAATCACCCCTGTAGCCCCTCATAATCTTAACGTAAGGCCTATCGTGGTGCCGGATAATAACATTATTTCGTTTGAAGTGGAAGGCCGTACAGATCAGTTCATTTGTGCACTGGATTCCAGACGCGAGATCGTAGACCGAAAAGTCCAGATCGCAGTTAAAAAAGAAAATTTTACCATTAGTCTCGTGAGGTTAAACGAAAACAATTTTTTACAAACACTTCGCAAAAAACTCGCCTGGGGATTTGATACCAGGAATTCGGAGAGTCAATTAATTGACTTTTAGCGTTTTCTTTAGACTATTTACCCCGTATTTTCGTTTCCAATATCATGGGCAAAAAAATATTTTTGTTGTTGTTAAGCGGTTATTTATCGGCGAACTTATTTGCCCAACCCCAGGCCACCGTTTTTGAAGGTGAAATTGGCATCAGCGTAGGCGCTGCGCATTATTTCGGAGACCTGAATAATCGTGCCTCATTCAACCGTCCAAAAATGGCTGTTGGTGCTTTCTACCGCAAACAGGTAGGGGATTATGTGGGTATTCGCCTGGGCGCTCATTATGCTCAGCTTGGGTACTCCGACAAATACAGCAAGAATGAATTCCAGCAAAGGCGAAACCTGAGTTTCAATACGGCGGTATGGGAAATTGCGCTTCAGGGCGACTTCAATTTTTTTCGATTCGAGCCTGGTAACCCCGACTATATGTTTACCCCATATATCACTCTTGGTGTAGGTATGTTCAGCTATGATCCATATGCCTATCTTGAGGGTACGAAATATTTCCTTCGTCCGCTCGGCACTGAAGGGCAGGGAAGTGTTGCATACCCCGACAGGCAGGCTTATAGTAATTTAGGTGTCTGTTTCCCAATGGGAATGGGCGTTAAATACAACATAACCCCATCACTCAATTTTGCCTTTGAAATTTCTTACCGGTTTACCTCTACAGATTATTTGGATGACGTGAGCAGCACGTATGCGGGACCGGCAGCTTTCCCACCGCAGAACGGACAGCCAACAGTAGCTTCCAGGTTACAGGACCGATCCTATGAAACCGGAACACTTATTGGTGAAGCAGGGAGGCAGCGGGGCTTTAGTTCGCAAAAGGACCAGTATGTCTTTGCTGAAGTAAGTCTGGCTATCGCACTAACATCCTACCGTTGCCCTACGGCAAAACATCGTGATTAACCACCACCAGATGTTCTAATATCATTATATTTAAGTAGACGAACTGAAAACTAATGTCGATATATTTACAGTGAATTTTTTCCGGACAGAAGGTTAACCCATGCTATTAAAGGATCAGATTGATATGAAACGGCTTCCCAGGCACATTGCCATCATTATGGATGGGAATGGCAGATGGGCAGAGGAACAGGGCCAGGATCGACTCTATGGCCATTTTCACGGTGTTGAGAGCGTACGGAATATTGTGGAGGGTTGCGCGGAACTGGGGGTTGAATATCTTACGTTGTATGCTTTCTCGACAGAAAATTGGGACCGACCCATGCAGGAGGTTACCGGGTTGATGGAGCTTTTGGTAGAAACCATTCGTAAGGAAGTTCCGATCCTCAACAAAAATAATATCAGGCTCCATGTTATTGGTGACCTGGAAATGCTTCCGGGATACGCTAGGAAGGAACTGCATGAGGCATTGGATATGACATCGCATAATACCGGGCTCAATCTGGTAATGGCATTGAGCTACAGTTCACGGTGGGAACTGGTAAACGCTGTTAAGCATATTGCAGAAGATGTTAAAGCGGGAAAAATTCTACCCCAGGACATCAACCAGGACATTTTAGGCCAATACCTGACAACAAGTGCCTTCCCGGATCCGGAACTTATGATCCGCACCAGCGGAGAATACAGGATTAGCAACTTCCTGTTGTACCAACTTGCCTATGCAGAACTATATTTCACTACTACACGTTGGCCTGATTTCAGAAAAGAACACCTGTACGAGGCCATTCTGGATTTCCAGAAAAGGGAGCGCAGATTCGGTAAAACCACGGACCAGATCAAGACTGAATCAGTATTAAAATAGCTCTCTACAGGCTATTAATTACCGGGGTTTTAACATACCATTCAAATAAAAGCCGTTATTTTGCCGCTCAATTAGAAAACTGTAGAATCGGGATGCGCCAACACGGTATTTTTTTCTTTCTGCTTATCGCCTTTTTCATAACAAATACCGCTGGTGCTCAGACGGATAGTATTCCTGTTAGGGATACCACTCCGGTGATTATAAATGACTCTGTTCCTGCGGTTCCAAAGGATTCGGTTATAGTTAACCGTGTGGACTCTGTTCCGGGAGCCTCAGCAGATCCCGAACTGCTGGCCATTTTCGATGCAAAACTTCCTAAAAAATACATTATCCATGACATCAAGGTTACCGGTGCAAGGGTATTCGATCCAGCCATCGTTATATCTGTTTCCGGACTTGCTGTTGGGGAAGAAATTTCCCTTCCGGGTGGTGACGAATTTTCTAAAGCCATCAACAGGCTGTGGGCGCAGAATATGTTTACCAATATCAACATCTTCATTACCAAATTGGAGGGAAGAAATATCTGGGTTGAGTTGGTGGCAACAGAAAGACCCATGTTATCTGATTTTAAGTTCAAGGGGATAAAGAAAACTGAGGCTGATGAATTGAAAGATAAAGTTGCTGTGTTTCAGAACCGGGTTGTTACAGACAATATGAAACTCACATCACTGGAAAACATCCGCAAATACTATGTGGAGAAAGGTTTCATGAATGTAAAGGCAACCATTGATGAGATGCCAGACCCGAAGTCTACGGGAAAAGTAATGTTCAATTTTATTATTGACAAAGGCAAAAAAGTGAAGATCGATGAGATTCATTTTTTCGGCCAGAAGAATATTTCAGAGCAGAAATTGAAAGGTCAGTTGAAGGGAACAAAGGAAATGAGTAAAATCACTTTGTATCCAGCAGAAGTAAAAAGTCCGTATGGTGAAATTAAAAGACTAAATTTCAAGGAGTACATTAAGGAGTGGGGTTTTCTTTCACCGTCCAAAACCAGGGATTATCTGGAACCGTGGTTCCGTTTCAAGATGTTTGCCAACGCAAAATTCAACGAAAAGAAATATACAGAAGACAAAGAGAAGGTTATTGCTTATATGAACTCGCAGGGATACCGCGATGCTTCAATTGTTGCAGATACATTGGTTACCGATGCAAAAGGCAACCTGAATGTGAACCTTAAAGTGGAGGAGGGTTCACGGTATTATTTTGGTAATATATCGTGGAAAGGCAATACGAAATATTCGGATTCTATACTCACCATGCTACTTGGCATTAAAAAAGGTGATGTATATAATCTTGAGGTACTTAATAAAAAATTAGGCAAAGAACTCAACCAGGAAGGTGGCGATATCAGTTCACTGTATATGGATGATGGTTACCTGTTTTTCCAGATCGAGCCCGTGGAAACAGCTGTTTATAGTGACACCATTGACCATGAAATAAGACTCAGGGAAGGTCCGCAGGCAACTATAAAAAATGTAAATATTGCGGGTAACGACAAGACCAAGGAATATGTGATACGCCGCGAACTCAGAACTGTTCCGGGAGACAAATTCAGCAGGTCAGACCTTATCCGTTCACAACGGGAAATCGTAAACCTTGGTTACTTTAACCAGGAAAAACTTGGACTGCAGCCAGTCCCGAACCAGGAAGACGGCACCGTAGATATTAATTATACCGTAGAGGAAAAATCATCTGATCAACTTGAACTTAGCGCAGGTTGGGGTGGTGGAATTGGTCTTACAGGAACACTCGGTGTAACGTTCAATAACTTCTCCATAAGAAATATATTCAAAGGCGAAACCTGGGATCCGCTTCCTTCCGGTGATGGTCAAAAACTGTCGCTCCGCTTTCAGTCAAACGGTCGTTTCTACCGTTCCTTAAATTTCTCGTTTACAGAACCATGGCTCGGTGGAAAGAAAAGAAATTCTCTTACAGTTAGTGTTTTCAACAACAAATTTTCAAACGCTTATAATCCTATTAACGGTCGGTTCGACAGAAAATATTCTGATTCATCTTACCTGAAAACAACTGGTATTACACTGGCTTTAGGTAAACAGTTGAAATGGCCGGACGACTTTTTCACCCTTGTTTATTCGCTTAATTTCATTAATTACAATGCGAGGAATTATCCTATTTTCCCGGGATTTAATAGTGGTAAGTCTACCAATATCAGTTTGAAGGTAGCGCTCAACCGTTCTTCCATTGACCAGCCGATTTTCCCCAGGAGTGGTTCAAACTTTGTGCTTAGCGGTCAATTCACGCCGCCCTGGTCATACATAAAAGGAATTGATGAAGCAGACATATTCAAACTGGTAGAATTTCACAAATACCGATTTACCGGTGAATGGTTTGTTCCCATTGGCAAACCATCCGGAGCTGATAAAAGTCGCCAGTTCGTATTACGTATAGCAGTGAAATATGGATTTATCGGCAGGTATAATCCTGCTCTACCGATATCACCATTTGAACGATTCCAGGTTGGCGATGCAGGCCTAACAAACAACTTTGGTGTACTGGGCTATGATATTATTGCGCACCGAGGTTACCCGGTCTATGAGACCTCCAATCCTAATATCAATCCTGACCAACAGCAGGCGACCAGGTTTTTCACGATCTTTAACAAGTATACCATGGAGCTCCGTTATCCATTGGTGACCAACCCGAGTAGTACCATTTTTGGTCTCGCCTTCTTTGAGGCCGCAAACGGTTGGTACGACTTTAAAGATTACAATCCTTTTCGGTTGAGGCGTTCGGTTGGTTTGGGTATGCGATTCTTCCTGCCAATGTTTGGTTTACTTGGATTTGATTATGGTGTGGGTCTCGACAGGATAACTAACGGCAGCAAGCTAAAAGATGCTTCCAGGTTTACCTTCATGCTTGGTTTTGAACCCGAATAGTCATTAACGCTTTATAAAAAATACGCATCATGAAAAAGCTTATTATTCTAGCTGTTTGCTTTCTTGTATTCGCGGGCATCAGCCAGGCACAACGATATGCCATCATTGACACCAAGTACATCCTGGATAAAATTCCTGACTATACAGACGCTCAAAAAAAACTAGACCAGTTTAGTGAACAGTGGCAGCGTGAAATTGACGCCCGCCAGGCGGAACTTGATCAGATGTATAGAAACTTTGATGCTGAACAGGTTATGCTCAGCGAAGACCTGAAAAAAAAGCGCCAGGACGAATTGTTCAACCGTGAAAAAGAGCTTCGCGACCTGCAGAAAAAGCGGTTTGGTTTCGAAGGAGATTTGTTTAAAAAACGCCAGGAGCTGGTAAAACCCATCCAGGACAAAGTGTATACTGCCATTCAAAAACTCGCTGTAGCCAGGCAATATGATTTCATTTTAGACAAAAGTGAAGGAATTACTGTTATCTTTGCCGACCCAAAATTGGATAAGAGCGACGATGTGCTCAGGGAATTAGGTGTTAAATAAAGCAAAAAGCCAAATTTAACGCAACGCAAAAAAAATTAAAAACTACTTAAGTTAAGAAAACGCAATTATTACAAAACCGCAATCTACATGAAAAAGTTACTCGTAATGGGATTTATCGCTGTGGCAGCCCTTGTTTCTAATGAGGCTTCAGCACAAGTAAAAACAGCATATGTGAGCATTGATGAAGTAGTTCAGATGATGCCTGAGTACAAAAAAGCTATGGGTGACCTTGCCCAATATGATAGTGCACTGCAAATCAATTATGCAGAAACCGTTCAGGAACTCAACAGGCAGGACAGCATTTTAAAAGCCGATTCTTCAAAGATGTCAAATGCCGTAAAAGCAGCCAAGCGTGAAAACCTGAAGAAACTTTTCACAGAATTGCAGGGATACGAACAAACATACCAGCAGCAGATGCAGGCTAAAAACGAAGAATTGCTATCGCCTGTAGCACAAAAAGCAAATGCACTGATCAGTGATGTTGCAAAAAGCAGCGGCTATGCGTATGTGTTCCGTAAAGAAGCGTTACTGGTATATCCTGAAGCGGATGACCTTCTCCCAATGGTCAAGAAGAAGTTAGGCCCTAATGCAGTGAATCCACCCGTAAGGCCAGGAGCCGCTCCCATTAAGAAATAGCTATTACGAAATACTGGAAAGGGTTGAAAGTGAATGTCGCTTTCAACCCTTTTTTTATAAGTAACTTCCATTTTCACACTATCGCACTAACACATTAACACATTATCCCGTGGGTCCAATTGGTGTTTTTGATTCAGGTTATGGTGGACTCACCATTCTTACATCCCTTGTTGCAAAACTGCCGGAGAATGACTTCGTATACCTCGGAGATAACGCCCGCGCACCTTATGGTACCAGGTCGTTCGATACAGTTTACAGATACACCTGGGAAGCGGTACAATGGTTTTTCAGACATGGTTGCCCGCTGGTAATCCTTGCCTGTAATACTGCTTCGGCGAAAGCCCTGCGTTCCATCCAACAAAATGAGCTGCCTTTGTTTGCGCCCGGGAAAAGGGTTTTAGGCGTGATAAGGCCTACCGCAGAAATCATCGGAAACTATTCCAGCACTGGGCATATTGGCGTCCTTGCAACACCAGGGACGGTAAGCTCTCAATCGTACACTATCGAGATTTGCAAATTTTTCCCTGGCATACAGGTTTTTCAGCAGGCATGCCCGCTTTGGGTTCCGCTGATCGAAAACAACGAACACAACTCTCCAGGTGCAGATTATTTTGTGAAAAAATGTGTAGGGGAATTGTTGCAACAGTCTGACCGGATAGACACCATCTTATTGGGCTGCACGCATTATCCATTATTGGCCGATAAGATCAAAGGGGAGGCGGGAGGGTCGGTGCGGGTCATTAGCCAGGGTGAAATAGTGGCTGATAGCCTGGCCGATTATCTTCTACGCCATCCTGAAATGGCGGGCAGTCTTTCCCGTAATCACCAAAGGACTTTTTTCACCACTGATTCCACTGATGATTTTGATCGTCATGCTGCCGCTTTTTACGGCGCCCCTGTGAGTAGTACCGGGGTGACTATCTGAAAATGCATGTTTTGCAGATCTGGAATAATCTTTTTTCATTATCACATCATCTCATTTGCACATTATCTCATTTCCCCTTACCTTTGCCGTCCTTTCACGAAACCAGGGATATGGTGATCTCCGGAATCAAGACAAGCCGGCCTTCCGGTTATTTCTAAAAGCGTGAAAAATAAAAGTTATGAAACGTACATTCCAGCCTCATCGCAAACGCCGTAAAACGGTTCACGGATTTCGCAAGCGCATGCAAACTGCTAATGGTCGCAAAGTTCTTGCCAGCCGTCGCAGTAAAGGCCGTCACAAGCTGACTGTTTCAGATGAGAGGGGACTAAAATAAGTTATTTCTTATCTAGAAGATATTGCCCCGTACTATTGCGGGGCTTTTTGTTTTGATACCTTTACGTAGTTGAAACAATACACACTTTCCGGCAATGAGCGACTTAAAAGCAGGAAGCAGATCGAATTGCTTTTCAGGGAAGGAACCCATGCCAATATTGCCCCATTGCGGGTATCATTTAGTTTGCAGGGTTCTGGCTCGGAACCATTGCAGTTCGGCGTTGGCGTGTCTTCCCGTTGGTTCAAAAAAGCGGTTGACCGTAACCGTGTAAAACGGCTGGTACGTGAATCGTGGAGACTTCAGAAAAACGGATTGAAACAAGCTTTGTTGGAAAAGGGATCACATCTTATCGTATTTATTGTATTTACAGGAAAGGAAATTCCTGCATTTGATACGGTTTACCAGGCCATTGCAAAAGTGGTGGAAAACCTAACCCGGATGGTCAATGAAATTGCTGAAACAAATACTTAGTGCGCCTTTTATTTTTCTCGTACGGACGTACCAACTTGTCATATCACCATGGCTGGGTCCGAAGTGCAGATTTATACCTACTTGTTCAGAATACAGCCTTCAGGCTTTTAAAAAATATGGTCCTGTAAAAGGCTTTATTTTATCCCTCAACCGTATCAGGAAATGTCATCCATGGGGAAACAGCGGATATGATCCGCTGCCCTGATTATAAATGCTGACTTCAAACAAAAAAGGCAACGGATCATATCCGCTGCCTTAATATTTTCTTTAAGAAGGAGCTACTATTTTCCGAAACGCTCCGCTACTTTATTCCAATTCACAACATTCCAGAAAGCAGAGAGGTAGTCGGCCCTGCGGTTCTGATATTTCAGGTAGTAAGCATGTTCCCAAACATCAACGCCAAGTATTGGTGATCCTTTTACTTCAGCGACATCCATCAGGGGATTATCCTGGTTAGCGGTGCTGGTTACGGACAGTGCACCACTGTTATCTTTGATTAGCCAGGCCCAGCCGCTTCCAAACCTTGTCATTCCTGCACTATTCATTTTTTCCTTCAATCCGTCTAAAGACCCGAAAGCTTTATTAATAGCATCAGCCAGTGGGCCCGCCGGACTACCGCCAGCACCCGGGGAAATGCTTTCCCAGAAAAACGTATGATTCCAGTGGCCGCCGCCATTGTTTCTTACAGCAGGAGATATTGATCCTGCAACGGCTACCAGTTCTTCAATGGATTTATTTTCATTGGGCGTACCAGCAACTGCTTTGTTAAGGTTGTCAACATAAGCCTGATGGTGTTTACCATGGTGGATTTGCATGGTAACCGTATCGATATGTGGTTCTAATGCTTCGTGGGGATAAGGTAGTGGTGGAAGAGTGAATGCCATGGTTAATTATTTTAGTGTTTAAAATGTAATGTTTGATGATAAAAAAAGGTGCCAGCTCATTCAAAGGTAGGGTCATTTGAATTATAAAACCCTATCTGAACATTCTGGTACGTTAACGTTTTTTTTGGAAGAAGGTTTTCATTAAGGTTGCACATTGATCTGCCATTACACCTCTGAGGGTTATCGTTTTGGGATGAAATGGAAACTTGTTACCTGTTATTTTGAGGTGCCCGTTCTTTTCGTCTGCTGTTCCCCATACCACCCTGCCAATCTTACTCCAATACAGCGCCCCGGTGCACATCAGGCAGGGCTCAACCGTTACATATAGCGTAGCATCGGGAAGGTATTTCGAACCCAGCATGTTGAACGCAGAAGTAAGGGCTATGATTTCTGCATGTGCAGTAGGGTCTTTCAGCTTTTCTACCATATTATAACCCCTTGAAATCACTTTGTCGTTCATCACAATAATAGCACCTACAGGCACTTCATCATCTAAAAATGCTTTTTCTGCCTCTATTAGGGCTAATTTCATGTAGGATTCATCAGTAAACATAGCCGTCATTCATTTGTAGTCAAAAAAACATGTCTTGACGTAAACTAAATTTTGACAATAGAAAGGAAGGTAATAATTTATATGGTTAACCATCTTGAACAATAATTAAGCATATTTATGGAAGCCACAGTGCAAAACATAAGTGAAACGCATGCAGACCACGGCTTATCAAATCGAATTAAGCGGATATATTTCTCACAGCTCGATTTTTTTGCCGCAGGCCATACGCGTCCGTATGCATTCAGGAAAGCACAACTTCAAAAACTAAAGCAGGCTATCCAGGCATATGATAAGAAAATTGTGGACGCGTTGTATAATGACTTCCGCAAACCAGAATTTGAAGTGTTCGGAACTGAACTCGGTCCCTTGTATACTGAATTGCGTCACGTGCTTGCAGATTTGAGGGCATGGATGAGGCCCAAAAAAGTAAGTACCCCGTTGGCTTTTTTCCCCTCATCGAGTTGGATGCATCGTGAACCACTTGGCACAACACTGATCATCAGCCCATGGAACTATCCCTTCCTGCTGATGATGCGGCCGCTGATCAGTGCTATGGCTGCCGGCAATACCATGATTCTCAAACCGTCTGAACTGACACCACATACTGCTGCTGTGATTGGCGAACTGATCCGTGAACATTTTGACGAATCCTATATAGCCGTAATTGAAGGTGATGGTGAACAGGTTGGAAAAGAACTCATACTGAATTATCACTTCGATCATATTTTTTTTACAGGCTCCGTGCCAGTGGGAAGAAAGATTATGGAAATGGCGTCACATCAGTTGAGCCCGGTGACCCTGGAACTAGGAGGAAAGTCGCCCTGTATCATTGACCGTGATGTAAACCTTGACTTCGCGGCAAAAAAAATTGCCTGGAGCAAACTCATCAACGCCGGACAAATCTGCGTGGCCCCGGATTATGTATTGGTCCATGAAGACGTAAAAGAGGCTTTCATTTCTAAATTGAAAAATGCGATAACCTCGATGTACGGTGTTAACCCTAAGGAAAGTCCGGACTATGCAAGAATCATAAGCGACAAACGGTTTCGTGCGGTGAGTTCCTATCTTTCCAACCCTCAACAAATCATATTCGGTGGTGAGACTGACGCGAAGGAACGATATATCGCTCCAACTTTATTGGATCATGTGGATGCAGACGATGACGTGATGAGAGAAGAAATCTTTGGGCCTGTATTGCCTATCATCAGTTACCGTGACCAACGTGAGGTGTTTGAATGGATCAGCAGAAATCCTTATCCACTTGCACTCTACATTTACACCAATAATAAATCAACGGCTAATTTTTATATTGAGAATGTCAGGTTTGGTGGCGGCTGTGTCAATAATGGTCTCATTCATTTGGCCAATCCTGAACTACCTTTTGGTGGTGTGGGTACCAGTGGAATTGGCGAATCGCACGGACGGCATGGATACGAAACATTCAGCCGTGAAAAAAGCATGATGCACACGCCAACATGGTTCGATGCTCCGTTGTGGTACCCTCCCTATAAAAATAATGTAAAATGGATCCGGAAAATTTTCAGGTGATGAGATATGATTAAAAAAATATACATCGGTATCATTTCAACAGCGATCATTTTTTTTCTCTACGTAGCAATTATAAATATGAATACTATGAATATGTCTGGAAGGCAAAAAGTGATGAAGGCGATATATCCTGTAGTTAGTTCAATGGGTAGGTTGTTTGGGACAAATGCAGATGTTATTACGAATAAGGTAGGTATAAAAGCACCTCAGTCTATATATTCACTAAATGTTGTCATGAATGACGGATCTACTACATCGCTGGCATCTTTCAAAGGCAAAAAACTAATGCTGGTGAATACAGCGAGTGATTGTGGTTATACCGGACAGTTTGACGGGCTTCAGGCATTATACGAAAAGATGGGAGACAATCTGGTGATCATCGGATTTCCCGCCAATGATTTTAAAGAACAGGAAAAGGGAACAGACGAAGAAATTGGTGCTTTCTGCCGAAAAAATTACGGTGTAAGTTTTCCACTGGCAAAAAAAGGCGTCGTTATAAAGAACAATGAACAGCAGGAAATATATCAATGGCTCACGCAGAAGGAAAAAAATGGTTGGAATACCAAAGCGCCTTCATGGAACTTCTCTAAATACCTGGTTAATGAAGAGGGTGTGCTTACGAACTATTTCGGGCCTTCCATAGAGCCCGACAGTGAATCGGTTCTTGCTGCTTTGAATGGTGGGAAATAGCCCGCAAGCCAGGGTTGCTGAATGGATTTTCAATCTATGTAAGTGTTAACCATCTGATGTAACGGCTTTCACAGTAAACATCTACGATAGATGATCTTCTCCCGTATTCTTCTTCTTATTATTATGGCATTTCATTTACTGCCAACAGCGTCGTATGGACAAAAGACTTTGCTTCCCTTATCACCGGCATTGTTATCCAAACAGCCATCTTATTTTGCCGATACAATACATTCCACAAATTACATCTTACAGTTCCGTGGGAAATCTATACCATTGCTCCCAGCTGAAGTAAAACTTGTGTATAGCAATACCGAAATTATTATTGTAAAATGCAAGCCTGCAAAAATCCTCGGTTTCCTGTCGGCCATCCCAGGTCTTATTTACGCAGATGAAAATGTTTGGCCAACAGAAGAATCTGGAGTGCTGAACTACGATATGTCTCTGAACAGGATCAACGCAGTGTGGGAAAAATTTCCACAATACAATGGTGCCGGAAGAGCTGTATCTGTAAAAGAGGCAAGGATGGATACTTCTGATATCGACCTGCCGGGCAGAAATATTCCTTCCAGCGTAGCCGCTGCTGCGGGATCAACACATGCTACCGTGATGACCACATTAATCGCTGGTGCTGGAAATTCATTTTATACAGGCAAAGGTGTTGCACCAACTGCCCGATACAGTTCTGCTGATTTCCTTACTGTACTTCCTGATGCTCCATCTTACTATACGCAGTCGGGCATCACTATTCAAAACCATTCCTATGGTACTGGCATCCAGAATTATTATGGTATTAATGCAAGGGCTTTTGATCTTTCGCAGGACATCAATCCTCTATTGCAACATATTTTTTCTTCCGGTAATTCTGGTAGCCAAATTAGCAGTAATGGCAGGTATTCAGGAATTGCTTTTTATGCCAACATCACTGGTAATATGAAGATGGCCAAGAACGTATTATTGGCCGGAGCCGTTGATTCTGCCGGCAAAGTAGTGCCGCTAAGTTCGAAGGGGCCTGCATTTGATGGCAGAATTAAGCCCGAAATTGTAGCCTATGGTGAGGATGGGAGTTCTGGTTCCGCAGCACTTGTGTCAGGTACATCGTTATTGCTTCAGCAGGCTTACAGCCATTTGTACAACAGCGATATGCCATCGGCCTTACTTAGAGCCATTCTCATCAACAGTGCAGATGATATAGCTGAACAAGGGCCTGATTTTGAAAGTGGTTTCGGAAATATGAATGCATTTGCTGCCATGCAAACAGTCACGGGTAACCGATTTTTTACAGGAACATTATTGGCCGGTGAAGCTAGCGATTACATTATCGATATCCCGGCTTCAGCACGTAAATTAAAGGTTAGTTTATCTTGGAATGATCCTGCCGCTGCTACAGGGGTTGAAAAAGCACTGGTCAATGATCTCGACCTGGAAGTATTTTCTGTAGGGGCCGGGCAAACATACCTGCCATGGATCCTTAATATTTCTCCTTACGTTGATTCGCTTCGTAAACCGGCAATCCGCAGTATAGACACCCTGAATAATAATGAACAGGTAAGTATTGAAGTCCCGGCAGGCCAGTACATCATAAAGATTAAGGGAGCCGGTGTAAACGTTGGGCCGCAAGGTTATGCCGTGGCATATCAGTGGGACAAAGACAGCTCTTTTCAATGGCAATTTCCGTTAAGGGATGACCCCGTTCAATCGGGCAGCAAATTTTTTACAAGATGGAAATCTGTTTTCCCAAAAGGAACAAGAGGAACCTTTGAGGCTTCATTTGATTCAGGTCTGTCGTGGTTGCGCATTTCCGATACTGTCTTACTCGAAAATCAGCAGTATGAACTAAATGTTCCCGAAAGTTTTACGACGGCAAAACTGAAGATCACCGTTGCAAATGATTTATATGAGTCAGATAGTTTTTTGATTTCACCAAAGCTGGAGACTAGTTTGAATTTTGTCTGTGATACAAATTTGCTTGCGTATTGGCATGGGGTCAATAGTGCCAGCAGTTACAATGTATACAGGTTGACGGGCAATGCGATGAAAGTAATTTATAATACGAAAGACACCATTGCTTTTCTTCCAAGGCCCGGGTCAACGTATATATCGGTAGCACCTGTTGCCGGAAACAGGCAAGGCTTCCGCGGACCAGCAATAAATTTTCTTCAACAGGGAATAGGATGTTATATCAATAATTTTTTGGCTGACCTCATTAACAATAATCAGGCGGTACTTAGTTTGCAGATCGGCTCAATGTATCGCGTGAAAAATATTCAGATACTAAAGCTCTCCAGGCAGAATGAGGAAATATTTTTCACTGATCAGCCTAAAATAGATACTTACTCACTAACTGATACAAAGCTTGAACCAGGACTCAATCAATATCAGGCCCTGGTCACCCTGGAGAACGGTCTGATTGTTCGTTCTTCTGTGGAAACAGTGTACTACCTGAATAAATCGTCCCATCTCTTATTTCCAAATCCTGTCCCATCAGGTGCTTCAATTTTTCTGTTATCAGATTTTCCAGTTGAAGGAGAAGGTGTTGTATTTGATGCATGGGGAAGGAAAATGTTGCAGTTCGCCATTAGCGAAAAGCAACAGGAAATATCCATAGCGGCTTTACGGAAAGGGATTTATTATATGATCCTATTTCGCGAGGCAAAACTGATCAGGCGATTGCCTTTTATTATACTTTAAGTTCGATAAATATTACCCTTGGCCAAACATTGTTGCTAAGCAGTTTAGCCAGGGAATCTCATGTTCTATTGTTACAAGTCAACTTCTTCACACAGTTTGATAATATGCAGTAAAGTTAATATCTTGTTAAGGAACGTATTCACCAAATTAAAATAAAGAACATGAGGAAACAGTTATCGTTTATCGCCATGACTGCCGCTGTAGTGGCGATGATGTTATCCTGCCAGAAACAGGAGAAAGTATCCCAGGAGCCGATTTCCCAGGAGGTACTTGCCGCTATTGCACAACTGGGTTTTGCCAACTCAGGAGTTATCCGGGATGGCAGTGGATATATCGTTGAAGGAGACATATTCCTCGACGGATCCCAACTTTCTTCAAAGCCCTCGTGGGGAACATTGACCATTGCGAACACGGAACAGTATCACACAACAAACCTGGTAACGGTAACAGGATCGAGGAATATTTCGGTAAGTATTTCTTCCAAACTACCGTCATCATATGTTGTGGCACTTGATGAAGCGCTTGCCAGGTATAACGCGCAAAATCTTGTCCTCAAATTTCAAAGGGTAAGCGGAAGTGCTGATATTGATCTTGTTTCAGGTAATGGAAGTTACCTGGCATCTGCCGGATTCCCTACCAGTACTGGAGATCCGTATGGACAGGTGAAGATCAATGCACGTGCTATTGGCAACCAGCCCCAGTCGACAGTTGCGTCTATTATGGCACACGAGTTGGGTCATTGCATAGGGTTCCGTCATACGGATTATATGGATCGTTCTTTTAGTTGCGGCGGAGCGGCCACTAACGAAGGCGCAAGTTCCGTAGGTGCAATATTCATTCCCGGAACAAGTTCCGGTCCGGATGCTGGTTCATGGATGCTTTCCTGTATTGGTTCAGGGCAAAATCGTCCTTTCAACGCAAATGACAGAACCGCCTTA
>JANMMA010000051.1:0-5209 GCA_031372815.1 Sphingobacteriales bacterium | reverse complement strand
TTTTCCTCCATGAATACTAGAGCGGATTTTGAAAAAACAGTTTCTCCATCCCACTTTGAATATGTAAGCGAGCCCTCTGAGACTGTTGTTGATGTTTTATTTCCACTGCCAGAAAGTGGCAAACGCACTTCATCCGGTGTAGAATAAACAATCGCTACAATTTCATTGACTTCATAATCATTACCTTCAATACAATGGTATAGAACATACCCATCTTCTTCTGCAAATACATCATATGTCGTTTTAGTCAATATTAAAACTTCGGGTCTTTCCATTGCTTATGGTACTTTTGTAAACTTTAGACAGGTAAAGGTACAAACAGTTTATTATACCATTTCTTAACAAAATGTTTATTGAGCCACACCAGGGAAAGTCAGCCAAAGGATGGATTGAAGTAATCTGTGGATCCATGTTTTCAGGAAAAACGGAAGAACTGATCAGACGGTTGAAAAGGGCCCGGATCGCGAACCTGAAAGTGGAAATTTTTAAGCCCGTTATAGATGTAAGGTTTGATCCTGTCGATATTGTTTCACATGATGAAAACGTCATCCATTCCACCCCTATCGATAATTCCCAAACCATTTTATTACTTACCGAAGGCGTTGATGTAGTGGGTATTGATGAAGCACAATTTTTTGATGCAGAGATTGTGAATGTTTGCAATCAGCTCGCGGCCAAAGGGATTCGTGTAATTGTAGCGGGACTTGATATGGACTTTTCCGGCAAACCGTTCGGACAGATTCCACAATTGCTTGCCGTGGCCGATTATATTACCAAACTTCATGCGATATGCGTAGTATGCGGGAATATCGCCAGCTATTCTTATCGGAAATCACCTGAAGAGGAACAGTTGGTCCTGGGCGCAAAAAGTCTTTACGAACCACGTTGCCGTAAATGCTATCAGGAAAAAACACATTAACACACTTACCTAATTTTCAACATTAATATTGACATCGCTTTCCCGTATACTGACGTTGTTCCGAAAGGACTGGATGCTTGAAATGCGCCAGCAGTATGCTTTCTATGGCGTGTTGTTGTATGTGGTCTCCACTGTATTCGTGTTGTACCTGGCCATCGGGGAAACAGCAGTAGAGACCTGGAATGCACTTTTCTGGATAACCCAGTTGTTTGTGTGCATCAATGCCATCGCCAAAAGTTTCCTCCAGGAAAGCAGGGGCAGGATGCTATATTTCTACACCATTTCGCACCCGTCAGAGTTTGTGATGGCGAAATTGATTTATAACGTTTTGTTGATGGCGATACTAAACATCCTTAACCTCATTCTCTTCATTGCCTTTATGGGTGATCCCACTGCCAATATCTGGCAGTTCATCGGCATTAGTTTTTTAGGTGGCACGGGTTTGAGCCTTGTCTTCACCATGCTTGCCGCTATTGCGTCAAAAGCCATGCAGCAGGCTTCTTTGATGGCAATACTGGGTTTCCCCGTCATCATCCCACAACTGATGCTGCTGATCAGGTTATCTAAAATAGCTTTTGCTGAAACGTTCAAAGCGGGCGTTGCTACTCAGGTGGTTTTGTTGTTACTCGCACTGGACGTTGGTATCATTGTCCTTTCTGTCATTTTATTTCCGTTTTTATGGAAAGATTAGGGCTAACGCGTAAATTTGCCTCGCTTTCACTGGTCACCCTGACTTCAATGCGCTCTATGACCATCAAACTTAATACATGAAGAAATCCTGGTGGAAAATCCTTTGCGTGGTTTTGTTGGTGTATACGGTAATCGGGGGATTGCTATTACCTGTACCGGCCCTCAGGCAGTTGCAGGAAACCATCCGTAACCTCTATTTCCATGTGTGTATGTGGTTTGCCATGATGACCCTGTTCACTATTTCTGTTGTCCACAGCGTGGGCTACTTACGGGGATTGAGGTTGCAGAAAGACATGCTGGCAAAAGAATATGCCACCACTGGTATCGTCATGGGCATGCTGGGATATGCGACCGGGGCTATCTGGGCCAGTTATACCTGGGCAGATCCCAATAACCCTGCTTTCGCCTCTTTTGGTTCCATTGTACGCGAACCCAAATTGATTGGCGCCGCCATGGCCTTGCTGATTTACTTTGCCTATTTTGTATTGCGCAGTTCGATACCTGACCTCGATAAAAGGGCAAGGGTCAGTGCGGTTTATAACATATTTGCTTACGCCATGCTTTTCCCTTCTATCTGGATTATACCAAGGCTTTTGCCAAGCCTTCATCCGGGCCGGGAAGGTAATCCTGCCCTGAATTTCAATGATATCGATGCACGTATGAGAATGGTGTTCTATCCGGCAGTTATTGGATGGACTTTACTTGGCGTCTGGATCACCACCCTAAAATTCAGACTCACCCTCTTAACAGAAAAAAACTGGTTGAATGCGAAATAAATTCATGGCCCTTGTCTGTTTATGCCTGGCATCATCTGTAACTTTTGCCCAGGACAGTGAACCTGTAGATATGGCGGATACCATGAGGAGCAGTGGAAAAATTTATGTGGTGATCGCCGTGATCCTCACTATTTTGTTCGGACTTATCATGTATGTAGTGCGGCTCGACAGGAAGATCACCAGGCTGGAACAATCCGGCAAACACTAACGCGTTTCTCTAATGCTTGCTATATAATTTTCAATTAAAACCTTGATTCATGTCTGCAGAATACAGTTTTTTTGACGCCGTATGTAAAAGTTTCGACAAAGCGGCGAGATTTACCCCTTTTGACCCAGGACTTCTTGAACAGATCAAACAATGCAATTCCGTACTAAGACTACATTTCCCGGTAAAAATCGGTGACAAGATCGAGGTCATTAAAGCTTACCGCGTTCAGCACTCTCACCATAAGCTACCATGTAAAGGCGGAATTCGTTTTAGTGATATGGTAAACCTTGATGAAGTTATGGCGCTGGCCGCCCTGATGACATATAAATGTGCCATTGTTAACGTTCCGTTTGGTGGTGCAAAAGGTGGTATTACTATCAACCCAAGAAATTATTCGGCTTATGACCTGGAAAGGATCACCAGGCGTTATACCAGCGAACTGGTTAAAAAGAAGTTTATCGGACCCGGCGAAGATGTGCCTGCACCTGATTATGGAACAGGCGAAAGGGAGATGTCGTGGATCCTTGATACTTATATGGCGATGAATCCCGGTGAAGTTGATGCTATGGCTTGCGTTACCGGAAAACCCGTCACCCAGGGCGGTGTAAGGGGAAGAAGGGAAGCCACTGGCCTGGGTGTTTTCTACGGCATCAGGGAGGTGTGCATGATCCCTGATATGATGGCAAAACTTGGATTGCCATTAGGCGTCGAAGGAAAGCGCGTGATTGTGCAGGGCCTCGGAAATGTGGGTTATCACTCGGCCAAGTTTTTCCAGGATGCCGGTTCAATAATTGTTGCACTTGCAGAATATGAAGGAGCGATTTTTAATGAAGCCGGACTTGATGTTGAAGCAGTTTTCAACCATCGCAAAGCCACAGGTTCAATTCTCAATTTCCCGGGCGCAACGAATTTTGACATAACTTCTGATGCCTTGGAGATGGATTGTGATATCCTGATCCCTGCAGCACTGGAAAACGTAATTAACGGGGAGAACGCCAGAAGGATATCCGCAAAAATCATCGGCGAAGCCGCCAACGGTCCACTTACTCCTGAAGCAGATGATGTGTTCATTCAAAAAGGAACGCTCGTAATTCCCGATATGTACCTTAACGCTGGTGGTGTAACCGTGTCTTATTTTGAATGGTTAAAAAACCTTAGCCATGTACGTTATGGAAGGCTGGAAAAGAGGTTCACTGAAAACCAGAATGCCCAGATGCTGGAACAGATTGAAGAACTCACCGGCAAAAAAGTTAACGGCACACAGAAAGAACTTATGCTACATGGCCCCGATGAAGTGGACCTGGTAAACAGCGGTCTTGAAGAAACCATGATCAACGCCACACACGAGATCATTGAATGCTGGAAAGCCAATCCAACCATTGAAGATATGCGCACCGCATCATTTGTAGTGGCGATCAATAAAGTGGGAACGAGTTACGCGCAGTTGGGTATTTTTCCGTAAGGATTACGAATTGCGGATTGCGGATTGCGGATTGGCAGATTGCGGATTGCGTATTACGGATTACGGATTGCGGATTGGCGGATTGCGTATTACGGATTACGGATTGGCGGATTGCGGATTGGGAATATGTAACGATGCTGCGTTTACATTTCCTGCTTCATATTATATTCCGGCAAAACATCAATCCACTTAACAACACTGCGAATCTTTTCCACGACCCTGCAATCGACCCCGTTAGTGATTACCAGGTAAGGCACAGGGACTGCGATATTATAACGTAATACCTGCATCAGCACTTTTTCGGTTAGCGGTACTGTTTGGGCCTTGCATTCCACCATCATCCATGGCTTATGCGATCTGTCATAGATCAGGACATCAAACCGTTTATTCAGTTCATGTACCCTGATCTCTTTTTCAACAGCGATCATGCCCATCGGATAATGTTGAACCTGGACAAGCCATTGAATGAAATTCTGTCGCACCCATTCTTCAGGTGTTAGTTTAACCCATACCTTACGGCATTCATCAAAAACAACAGACCTGTCTCCTTCCGTTTTTATTCGGTAGGGGTGGGAAGGATAATCAGGTTTGATCATGCCTGCAAAGTAATTACTATTTTTATGTGAACGCGGTCAACCCAAAATATGAATACAAAACAAGATATCGTTGAGAATTGGTTACCCAGGTATACGGGGCAGAAGCTGAAAAATTTTGGTAAATATGTCCTGCTGACAAATTTTAGTAATTACGTGAACCTGTTTGCAGAATGGCACGATGCAGAAATTACGGGGTTAGACAAGCCTATGCAGACCGCAACAGCGAATGGCATCACCATTATTAATTTTGGCATGGGGAGTCCGACTGCCGCCACGATTATGGACCTGCTATCCGCCATCGATCCTGAGGCGGTATTATTTCTTGGTAAATGCGGAGGATTGAAAGAAAAGCATAAAATTGGCGACCTCCTCCTCCCCATTGCAGGCATACGCGGTGAGGGAACATCAGATGACTACTTTCCAAAAGAGGTTCCTGCACTGCCGGCTTTCGCGCTCCAAAAAGCCATATCGACAACGATCCGGGACTATGAACACGATTACTGGACAGGGACCGTATACACTACCAATCGCAGGGTATGGGAACATGATACAGAATTC
>JANMMA010000044.1:0-7895 GCA_031372815.1 Sphingobacteriales bacterium | reverse complement strand
TCTACAACTTCCATATTAAGAGAAGTGGAGTACATAATTACCGGAACGTTCATTAATTTATTAATTATTTTTATTTCTGATAAACATTCGAATCCGCTTTTTCGGGGCATATTCAGGTCAAGGAAAAGAGCATCGGGTAGTAAAGTTTCTTTTGCAGAAAGTAGTTGCATGAGTTGTACTCCGTCATTTACGGTGGTAAGTTTTGCGGATATGGGAAGTTCTTCTAATACTTCCATAAAGAAAAAACAATCGTCCATATCATCATCGGCAAGTAAAAGGTTGAGAGAAGTTGTAGACATTTTATAAATGTAGCTTTAAATTAAACCGATAATTTGAAAATGGAAGTTGTTTTGTGCCGTGGATTGTTTTTTTTTAGTTTACGATAAAATACCCAAATGGTTTTGCCGAAAAATTCGGCGCTTGTCAATTCGTGTTTACAGTAATGGTCAATCGGAGCGGTTAGCATTGCCTATAACGTACCCGGCTTGCCGCAGTACGGGCATTCATATACTGTCGCTGGGTTGGCTGGGCGCCGCTTGGGTGATTATAGTGTAATGTCGCCAGGCCAAATTACTGAAGCTGGGTCAGAATCACAAATGCCGAGGATATATTCTGTCGCCCGGCTTGCATAAAGCCGATTTTGTAGGCATGTGCTTTCGGTCACCAGGCATTTCTTCACTTTAATAATCCGTCTTTAATCGCTTGCTTTTTTAATCTATCAATTATACCAGAGTTAATCCAATAGATATCAAAACCCTTGCCCGTGTTTCTTCCAAAGAAAAAATATTTACCATCTGGCGAAACCTTTGCAAATCTTTCCGCCGATGCAGAATTTATTTTTGAGCCCATATTCATAGGTTCAGCCCATGATCTATCCTTTTTACGAAATGAGATATATAAATCTATATTGCCTTCAATACCAGATGGTCGGTCCGATTCAAAAATCAAATAACTTTCATCGGTAGCAATAAAAGGGCCGTCTTCGTATCCTTTAGAATTGATGTGGGATGGCAGCCGATTGCTTTTACCTGAACTGTTTGAATTAAATATATTCCAGTCAATAGTTCCATGAGGCCCGACTGTAAAATATCTCATCCCATTTTTAGAAATTGAATTAGCATAAATGTCTTTTTTGAAAACAATGGTATCCAGGGGCTTTGCTTCCGACCATCCATTCGCGGTTCTATTTACATACCACAATGTTTGATTTTTAAACGAAGAATTAATTACACTTCTATTTGAACTAAAATACAAAGTATTACCATCCGTTGAAAAATTTGGGTAAACTTCGTTTGCGGTTGTATCACTAAAAAAAGGTACTTGTGCCGGCGACCATTTATTGTTTATAAAATTCATCTCTAACAAACAGATTTGGTAAGAAGGCATTTTCATAACCGCCCAAACTACTGTTTTGCCATCAGGAGAGAATGCAGGTGAGCTGTGTTCAAGAGCATCCGTACTTAATATTCCTGGGGCAAATATCCGAGCGACGAGACTAGGTTGTTTTTCATTTAAGTAATTTATCGAATTCTTTTTTTGTGCAGTTAAACGAAAGCTGAAAAATAGAATTAAAATAAAGATTTTAGCCTTTAGCATAATTATATTGAAATTTATTGGGAGGGTTGGCATTGATAGCGTTACCCAACTAGTCATACATTTCATAATCTAAAGTTGAAATGCCATAAAATTAGTCATGATAAATTTTACCCAATAGCCGCTCATCAAAAGTATTAGGGTATGCGGTAGCATTGCCTACAACGGCAAAGGCTTGCCGCAGAACGGGCAAACCTTAAATGGACTGCCGTAAATTGGTTCACCTATTCTTTCACACCAATTTACGGCAGACCAGGCAGATCTACAAGTCAACTATTCCACGAAGCCCGTATTGTGGCAAGCCTATCTTGTGTGCCATTATATATAATCCTATTTCCTTAGTCCGATCAAATTTCTCTTTTTTATCATGGCTGCAATTTCAAGTTTGGGTCCCGCAAGTGTTGGTATTTTGTACTCAATAGATGTCCCAATAACCTGACTAGCTTCCAATAAAGTAAGGTTATAATCTTTTTGCAACCATTCAAGTAGTCCATGAGTCGCCTTTTTTAACGCCTGTTCAAGTGTTTTATCCATTGCCAGTGAAACAATGTACTCAGAATCCTCAATTCTTGGGAAAGCAATTTTTGACTCACCCTTAATCACTTTAGCTACAAAAGCAAAGTCCATAGATGTTTCCAATGCATCACCATTCAATTCCCCGTCACCTTGCAAAGCATGACCGTCACCAATAAAGAGCAACCCTCCTTCATGAAAAACTGGTAAATAAATAGTAGCCCCTTCCGTTACTTTAGAAAAGTCCATATTGCCTCCATATCGATCAGCAAAATAAGTTAGTGGCTCTCCACTTTCCTCGGGTGCAGCAAGTCCTAAGCAACCAATAAATGGATTAAGTGGGACTTTGAAATTGCTAAGATGTTCGTTTTCAAATAAAGGTGTTGCATAACCATTCATAGTATCTAATGTCCATTTTACAAGTTTTGCGCTTCGTCCATACACTTCCTTTATTGCTTCCATAGGTAGACCCCTTTTTACAAACCCGCCTACTGTAGTTGCATAGTCCCGGTTCAGTGAAACAGAAGTCAGTGTAATTGCAACTATGTCACCAGGTGAGGCTCCTTCAATGAAAAAAGGACCTGTGACTGGATTTCCTCTTCTGGCAATTCTTTCCCCATTCCTGTCTATGCCACCAGCATCAACACACTCACTAATTATTGTGTCACCTTGCTGAATTTTTAATACCGCTGGAAACTTGTAAGAGAAATTGTTATAATAGACTGTTGGCTTAAATTGAATTGATTTCGGTTGTCCAAATGCTGATAGCCCGATGGTTATAATAAAACCTGTTATTAAATTTTTCAATCACTTTTTATTAATAGGTATCATCTAAAAATGGTGCACAACGGCCGGGGCTTTCTGCTATGCTGGTATTCATTGATTGTCCAGCCCGGAATCGCAGCCGATTTGAAAAAATGAAGTTCAAGTTAACAACAAAAAGCTAAATAGTAATTCGTCAGCCGGATATTAGCTGGTAGCGATATGTAGCTCATTATTACTACATCTGCCAGCATAGAAGAAAACCCAATGTTGCATGTTCGCCCTTCGTCTCGGTTCTTCAAATTTTTAGTCTGTGTCCACCGTGGCAGGGTGTGTCCCGGAAGCGTAGGAACAAGGCAGTCTCTTTTGCAAGTAGGCTAGGTGAGCAAGGTTATTTTCAAACGTTCAGTTTTAAACTGAGATAAGAAATTACTGAAGCCCAGCCGGCTGCAGTTTTATTCTCTTTACAGAAATGATATAGTTGTTAATATAATTTCAAATTACTTTGAGCGAAATGAGACCGATAATATCAACCAGTTCCTTCTGCGTAAGTGAATCCTGTAAAAACTCAACTACATAATCCGGGTATTCATCGCTGCCTGCATGATAGATGTATTCAGCGGCCTGCACCAATACATTGATGCGGTTACTGCCGGTTCTTCCACCAGAAACAATCGCTTTAATATCCTCTTCTGAAACACCTTCTTTCTTTAAAAGATAGCTGTGCCCCTTCATACAGGATTCGCAATGGTTTAATGAAGAAATTTTTAATTCAATGGCATTCATTTCAGCGGCATTGAACGATGCGCTTTCCATAACAGCATTACCTTGTGTGTAGATGTATGCCACATGCAGGCTGCGTTCTGCAGTTTCTTTAATAATGCCCGGCACTACGCCAAAGCTTTCCATAGCAAGGTCATAAACCTTCTGTTGAGTGATTTCCTTTTTCATGATTTAAGATTTAGCATTGTTATAAATTATAATTACACTCTCATATAATCAGGCTTCCAGTTCCTGATTTGTTTTTTCTATTCCCACCGGCTTCATGTTAAGAGTTAAAGTTTTGAGCTTACATAAAATTTATTTTGATGGGTTACTTATTATCTGAGGAATGTCATTTACAATCAGCCATTGATTATTTCTTTTAATGAGGCTGTAGTAATTGGTAAAGACGGTTTTATCACCTTCAAGCTTCACTTTTATAATAGCTGCATTTTCATGTATATCTGTGGGCAGGAAGGATACATTACGTTTTTTCCCGCCTGCATTTCCATCCTTTATCATGCCTAGGTATTGGGCTTTAGGGAAAATTGTGGTGGCTCCGCTATTGTTGTAGTTGATAAGCACCACCCTGAATTCAGTGTCAAGGAATTTTTCAGCAGCCTCTGTATTCCTGTTATCAACTGCCGTCGCATACGCCGTGATGAGTGTTTCAATTTTTTTCTTTTCCATTTCGTTTTTGTTTTGTGCATTAATGCCCGAAATTGAAAGGGCCAGTAACACGTTTAGTAATATCTTTTTCATATCTGCCTATTTACAGACACAAAATTGATTCACTTCAAAAACGATTTTTGTGACTTAAATCAAAAAGTTCAGCGGGAGGAGCTGTTGCGGATTCGGCTGAGTGTTTCCCGGCGTATACCAAGAAAAGAAGCCACATACTGGAGCGAAACACGTTGAATTATTTCAGGGGATTTTTGCAACAGAAATTTATACCGTTCTTCAGGGTCGTAAAGGGTGTACATCTCTTTCCATTCATTTTCTTCCACTATCATGCCTTCAAGAATGGCCCGGCCAACAGATTGCAGCTCTGCTGATTTTTCATAAATGTCAATCAGGCTGTCCTTATACAGCCTTGCCGTTACTGAATCCTCCAGCGCCTGCAAATAGATATGTGATGGAGTTGCAGTAGTAAGGCTTTTCATATTGGTAAGGCAAATACCTTCCAGGTAAATGCCTGTAGTTATGTCTTCACCGTCTTTATTGGAAAAGCACGGAATGAGCCTTTGTAAATAAAATCTATGTGTCGGCAAACTTTTCCTTCTTCCACTATATATTTTCCTTTCTTACATTCCTTCACACTAAGGATGCTTTCTATCAATTCCCATGTTTCATCTTTAAATGAAGCATAAGAATGTATATGATTTTTGTAAGCTGAGTATATGTTTGACGTATCAGTCATTCCAGGCTTGTCTATTAGATTGGACATTAACTGTTATTTAAATATAGTCATCTTTCAGAAATAGCTATATTTTATACCACTGCCTTTTTACATGTTTGAGTTTGGGATACCGCTTTTATTAATTACCACAAATCTATCGCTGGTTTTCAATTATTTGATTTAAGTCACATTTCATGGAAAACGCACAAGGTAGCTTTGTAAAATACAAAAAATTTAAACATTTAAAAATGAAAGCGTTAATGCAAACAGTAGTTGCTGCACTACTATTATCATCTGCAGCATATGGGCAAACAAATTTTTCAACTACAAAAAATCAACAACACATGGAAGCTAAAGAAATCACTGAACCCATTCTTAAATCAATGGAAACTGGCTGGAACACGGCAAACGGAACCACCTTTGCTCTACACTTTGATGATGTATCGGATTTTGTTGATATAAGGGGAACCTTACATCAAAAAGTCACCCGCCTGTATATAGGCGAAGCACACCAGGGATTATTTATGAGTATTTATAAAGACAGTAAAATATCATACAGTCTTATACAGGCTCATTCAATTGACGGGAACACAATTTTTGCGAATGCAAAAGCTGTGCTTGATGCGCCAGGTGGACCATTGGCAGGAAAATCCACTTCCACCATTTCGCTGGTTATTATCAAGTCGGGAACTGATTGGAAAATCAAAGCCTTTCACAACACATTGGTAGCAAAACAATGATTAGCATAATGCACAGATGCGTAGGATACTTCTTTAGGGTGACATACAACGGTACGGGCCTTTGTGCAGGCAGGGTATTGTTGTTTGTCTAGCCCGGAACTGAAGCCCTATAAAGAAATGAAAGTAAAAGATAACAACTAAAAGCCCAACAGAATTCCGTCAAGCCCGAACCAAAGTACAGCGATGCAAACAGCCGAAGTATCAGGGTCCAGCCCTGCTTGCACAAAACCCCATGTTGTATGTTCGTCCAAAGCCGACACGCTTTTTAGTAGTTCGTTATCGTGTCGTTTCATACTTGCGGTTGACTTTATTTTTTCAAGAAGGAAGAATACATCCAAACAAATTTTTCTTGTTCTCGGATGTAATCACTCATAAGTGCATTTGTTCCTTCGTCACCAGCATCGGCAGAAAGATTTAGAAGTTCTCGTTGTCTGACAATGAGAATTTCAAATGCGTCTAAAATTGTCTGAACTCCTTTTTTACCATCTGAAACATCTTTTACACTCTCAATTTTAGCTGTGTTTTTGTAGTCGTCAAAAGTGTGAAGTGGTGTTGCACCCAATGTTAAAATTCTTTCAGCCACTTCATCTACTTTCAAAAGAAGGTTTGTGTATAGTTCTTCAAATTTCAAATGCAATTCAAAAAATTTTTCGCCTTTGATATTCCAATGTAAACCTCTAGTATTTTGGTAGAACATCATGTAGTCGGCTAAAAGATTGTTCAATCCGTCTGCAAGTGATTTGCTTTTTGCTTTGTCAAGTCCGATTTGATTTTTTGTAGCCATTTTATTTTCCTGTTTATGTTTGTCAAAGTTAATTTTTTTGTCTGTTTGTTTTTTGCAGTCAATACAAAGATGCGATGTCGACAAAGCATTGCTGCTAACGTAACCGGCTTGCCGCAGTACGGACAAACCTTAAATTGGGCTGCCGTAAATTGGCTCACCTTTTTCCTTCAAGCCAATTTACGTCAGACCAGGCACTTCAACAACTCAACGATTCCACGAAGCCCGTATTGTGGCAAGCCTATGTTATACGCCAGCAGAGTTGGTTATAATTATGATGCCTTTTCTTAGTTCACCATTTTTCAAATGTTCTTGAACCATCATACATAATTTGCTCATCTCGATATAGCTGTTTATCGGCGCAGAAAGTATAAAAACAGTTATTGGATACTTCGTGAAATTTTGTTGATGTTGCAAATTCTTATCAAAAGTCAGAAGGGCATCAAATCCTTCATTAATCATCAACTTCAGTAATTCTCCATTTTTAAGTCCATTCCATCCCTTATCTCTAATGGTGAATACATCGTGATCTGGGAAGTCTTGCTTTAGTCTCTTGGGCAGATTTTCATCAAGCAGCAGTTTCATAGAGCTTTTCGATGTCTTTGGAAGTGAGAAGTTTATTAGCGATTTCTAATGCAAATATTGCTTGCAGCCTGGTAACTGTAGGGAAATCTTCCAAAAACTCGTCAATGGATACACCAGCTTCCAAATGATCAAAGAACGACTCAATAGGAACACGCGTGCCGGTAAATACTGGCGTTCCTCCAAGTAGTTCAGGATCTTTCGATATAAGCTCTTTGATATCCATAATATAAAAATACGAAATATTTATCTCAGCTTAAACTAGCTATTTTCTGCTGGCGTATAGCGGATTAGGGCTTGGCGATGGTGGGGAATTAGAATTTCGTCTGCCTGGAACCGAAGCCCAATATCGTTAAAAAGTTGAAGTTAAGAACTAAAAGCCAAATAGCATTCCGTCAAGCTGGAACAAAACCAAAAAGGAAGTACAAATGTTGATTGCACTTCCGTCTGCCCCACTTTGCCAAACCCCTTGTTACGTGCTGGCGTTCTGTCTGGCGATGCTGTTTTGTCGATGTTTACTAATGTCTTTGTTCATGGATATAGTGCAAAGCTGATAGAAATATCAATGATAACACTTCTATCAGCTATTTTAAAATATACAAGAGAACGCTGTATTAACCCATTGAATGGAACCCTACCTTGTTTCCTTCTGTGTCGATAAAAAGTGCAATAAAGCCCCTGTTGTCACCAATAGCAGTTTTCGGCAGAATAACTGTTCCACCGGCACTTTCTACTCTGCCTAATGGAACTGAAAGGTCATTTC
>JANMMA010000005.1:0-7589 GCA_031372815.1 Sphingobacteriales bacterium | reverse complement strand
GTATAACAAATCCACACGGGCAGTATCAGCTGAATTGGAAGCCAGTTTCTGCTTATAAACTATCCGTTGTTTTGCAGCATCATCCTGCGCAAATAGGGTAGTGTATGCCATTAAATAAATGAAAATACAAATGAAAAATTTTATCATACTTCACTTTAAATCGGCAACGTAATTACAAATAACATGCATCGGCGTCAACTCATTTTTGCGTTAATTCCCGATCATGGGCCTTCACAAAATGATATCTTAGCAATAACTTAAACCCAGTTCCCTGCCAAACTACACACCGGGCAAATTGATAATAAACTCAGACCCCTCGCCTTCCTTGGTCTCCACCTTTAATTCACCGCCATGTGCCTTTATAATATCATAGCTCAATGACAAACCCAGCCCGGTTCCCTGGCCCGTGGGTTTAGTTGTAAAAAAAGGCTGGAATATTTTGTCGAGCACTTTTTGAGGTATGCCGTTACCATTGTCTTTTACGGAAATAATTACGGATTGCGGATTGCGGATTACGGGTTCGTTTACTGCGGCATTTATTCCACTGCTAAGCTTTGTGGTTAGTGTTACTGTTGGTTCGTAGCCATTTTCTTCCTTGCGCGCCTTTTCTGTAACGGCGTAGAAGGCAATGTTGATTAGGTTCAACATCACACGACCAATGTCTTGCGGGATGATATTTACTTTATCGATCGACTTATCGAAGTGAGATTGCATAGTCGTGTTGAAAGATTTATCCTTTGCCCTCAACCCGTGATAGGCCAAACGGAAATATTCATCTGCGAGTGCATTGATATCCGTTGGCTCCTTTTGTCCCGTGCCAGTATGACTATGCTGCAGCATTCCCTTCACGATAGCATCAGCACGCTTGCCATGGTGCATAATCTTTTCAAGGTTTTGTTTTATGTGACCGGATAAATTCTTCACTTCTTCCAGGTTTTCCTTTGCTATTTCGTGATTCATTTCATCCAGCAATTCTACGCTGACCTCAGAAAAATTATTAACGAAGTTCAACGGATTTTGAATTTCATGCGCAATACCCGCGGTGAGTTCTCCGAGTGATGCCATCTTTTCAGACTGTATCAATTGGGATTGGGTATTTTTTAATACCTGGTAGGCTTTTTCAATTTCCTTTGCCTGAGCAAGTTCTTTCGCCCTGTTTTTTTCCTGCTCTGCTGTGATCAATCTTTCTTTTTGAATCTTGTAAAGTGACCAGCCTAGAAGGATGAACGTTAATGCGTATAAGCTGTATGCCCACCATGTTTTCCACCATGGCGGCGAGATGATAACAGCAATATTTTTTTGTGCCCAGATACCGTTGTTACCATTATACGTTTTCACACGAAAGGTATATTTACCGGGCGGTATATTGTAGTAAAATGCTTTATTATCCTGATCCGATACGCGCCACTCCATGTCGTAATCTTCGAGCTTATAATAAATATTTTTCTCTTCAAACCGGCTGAAATCAATATCGGCAAACCCAATAGAAAAACTGTTCTGGTTGTGGCCGAGCATGATCTTGCTGGCCTTATAAAATGGTTCCGTTAAAGGTCCATTTTCCTGTGGCTTAATAATTTTTCCATCAAGCCAGAATTTAGTAAGCTGAATATTGGGTGGGACAGTGTTCGCTTTTATTTTCCCAGGTGATAAGAGATAATATCCCTCGGACGCACATAATACTATAGTTCCATCTATCTCCTTGTTAGTTACTCCGAATGTTAAGGAATCACCAACCATGCCATTTCGAAAACCAAGATTGAACAGGTTATCCCTTGCTTTATTAAGCCTGTACAGTCCCCCAGATGCGCCTATCCATAAATTATCATCAAGGTCCAGGGTGAGTGATCGAACAAAAGGGATAGAAAAATCCGGATTGATTATTTCCAAGGGGAAAAATTTATCATTTTTTCTATCGTACCATAATAGTCCTCTTGTGGTACCGATCCACCACACTCCGCTCGCATCAAACACTGAAGTAATGATCGTATGGTCTGGAAGATAGTGCCGGAATTTTCCGGTCTTAACATCCAGCCGGTTCATTCCACCGTTATTCACCGTGGCCACCCAAAGGTCTCCCGAGATATCTTCCTCTTCAAAAATCGGTAAGTCCTGGCTGATACTATTGGAATCTGCCGGGTTATTTCGATACGTGGTAAATTTTCCTGTTGTTCTGTCAAGTTTGTGGAGTCCATTTCCCCAAGTGCCAACCCAAAGGTTTCCTCTTGAATCCTCATAAGTATTTGAAACATTCAAAATATTATACCTGGTAAATTTTTTTGTTTTCCTGTCAAAACGGTTCAAACCGTTAAAGGTGCCGAGCCAGAATATTCCTTCTTTATCTTTATATATTGAACCCACCCCACTGCTGCTAAGGCTATTTTCATTTCCAGGTTGGTAAAAAAAGCTTTCTATCTTTTTAGTTATTGTATCAACTCTGTATAATCCGTCGTTAGTTCCATACCAGGTTACTGCTGCGGACTCCCGCTCCATATCATTGATCGTTGGAATTTTAATTCTATGAAATGGTATATTGATTGCATTAATATCGGCCATATACAAGGTAGACTCCTGTGTACTGATCCATATTAGTCCATCCGTTGACATTAACGAACACCATACGCTGTTTTCCTTTATACTATTTGAAAATTCCGCAGTTGTCCCAAAGTGTTCCATACGTTGAGACCTCGGATCGAAACGATTTATTCCACTTAAAAAACTGCCAATCCATAATTGCCCTTCAGCATCTTCATTGATGAAAGTGATATGATCTTCCAGGTACAATGGTTTGCCACTGGCACCGATCCTGGTAACGGACGAAAGTGCAGGTCTGGATAGATGATTTGAATTTTTGGGATCATAAAGATATCTTTCAAATTTTCCAGTTTTTCTGTCGAGGCTGTGTAAGCCATCTCCCGCCGTGCCCACCCAGAAATTTCCTTTACTGTCCTCAAAGATTGCTCTTACCCTGTTATCGATCAGGCTATGAGGATCTTGCGGATCATTAAGGTAACGGGTAAATTTTCCTGTTGAACGATCAAGCCTGTTCAAACCGCCAAGATCATTAAAATCCCAAACCAGGCCAGTTCCAACCCAAATTTCTCCCTGGTGATCTTCGTATAGTGCCCTTACCCTGTTATGGCTCAAACTCGATGGATCCGTTGATGAATGGCTATAGTGTTTGAATTTTCCAGTCTTGACATCCAGCAGATCAAGTCCGCCATTATTCCCAATCCATACGTTTCCGAGATGATCCACAAGTATAGAACTCACAGAGTCATTTGCCAAACTATTAGGATCGCTTTTATTATATCGATAGTGGGTGAAAGAGCCCGTTTCAGGATCAAATCTATCCAGCCCCATGCCATAGAAACCAATCCACACGATACCTGCTGAATCTGTAGAAATACATTCCGGATAATAGCCCCCAAGAGAATTATCATTCTTGGGGTCGTTTTGATATTTGGTCATCCGCTTACCGTCATAGCTGATGATGCATCGGAAAGTCTGGTCAGAAAGCCATAATACCCCGTGGATATCGCGGGCTATTGAATTTATCTGGCCTAGCCTGATCCCATTAGTACCGGTAACCAGGTTAAAAGTCAAAGCCGTCTTTTGTGCGCGAACGACGCCTGTCCATAAAATACAAAAACATAGTAATATCCTAAACGTCATAGCAGGCTTGTTTTCACATCAACGTTTCTGGTTCGTTAATGGCGGGGTAATATAAGCATAAAGCTTGAGCCCTGGCCTTCTGTAGATTCCACTTTTAATTCACCACCATGGGCTTTGATAATATCATAACTTATACTTAGTCCGAGACCTGTTCCCTGTCCGGTGGGTTTGGTAGTGAAGAAGGGCTGGAAAATTTTTTCTCTAACATTTTCTGCAATTCCCGGCCCATTGTCTTTGACGCGAATCTCTACGTTAGTTCCAATTTTTTTTGTAGAGACGGATACCGTAGGTTGGTAATTACCTTCCAAAGAATTTTTACCAGCAAAGGACAGCGCATAAAATGCATTGTTTATGAGATTCACTAAAACCCTCCCTATATCCTGAGGAATGATATTGACATCGCCAATGGATTCGTCATAATATGTCTCCAGGTTAGCATGGAAGGTTTTGTCTTTAGCTTTCAAGCCATGATACACGAGTTTCAAATACTCGTCAGCGAGGGAATTAATGTCAGTGGGCTCTTTTAAACCTGTGCTGGTTCTACTATGCTGAAGCATACTTTTTACAATAGCATCTGCGCGTTTACCATGGAGAATGATCTTTTCTTCATTTGCTTCAATGCTGGTGGCAATTGTATTTGCTTCAACAGTATTTCCGGATGTCAATTCCTGCCTGAGCTCCGTAATAAGTTCCCTGTTCACTTCTGAAAAATTATTGACAAAGTTTAGTGGGTTTTGGATCTCATGTGCAATGCCGGTGGTAAGTTCACCAAGCGAAGCCATTTTCTCAGATTGAATAAGTTGTGCCTGGGTGGACTTCAAATCAAATAAAGTTTTTTCCAGGACTAAATTTGCTTTTTGTTTCTGTTTGTTATTGCGAAAAAGCATCAGGGCAACAAATAAGAATACTCCAAGTCCGCCAAGCATCAAATATTTCTGCAAACGGTTTTGATATTCTTTTTTGGTTGCTACAATTTCCTGCTGCTGTAGCTGTGCGTTAAAATCAATATTCTGAAACTCCTGTACCTGTTTGTCATTAAAAAGGCTGTCATTTATTTTAATGATTAATGCCTGGTATTTGACGGTGCTATCACTATTACCTGTCGTACTATAGTGGCGGGTCAACCTTGTATAGGATCTCTGTAATAAATCCGGGGCATTTAAATTTTGTGCAACTGAAAGTGCATCCTTAATATACAAAAAAGAAGAATCATTTTTACCAGCTTCATAAAAGTTATCTGCAAGTATAAGATTCCCGGCAACCATTCCCCTGTAATAACCTTGTACCTCACTTGCTACCAGTGATTTTCGGTAGTACTCGATAGCCAAAGTTTTATTTCCCAGTGCCGCATAAGTACGTCCCAAATTCAAAAGTACACTTCCGAGATACTTTTTAAACCCTGATTTCATGGCCTGATCATAAGCCAGCTGTATACAATACAATGCAGAATCTGTTTTCTTCAAATTCAAATAAACCCGGTTCATTGTAAGATTGATCGTGCTTATCAAAGGTACATTCCCTGACTGTTCAGCTTTTTCCCTAGCCAGGAGGTTATGATGCCAGGCTTTTTCATAATTATTTGAATTGGCATATAAAATACCCATAATCTGGTGCGAAAATGCCAATTCATTGAGTCTTTGCAAATGGGGAGATGCCCTTCGATACAATAATTCATCGTCACCTGGAAATACACCTACTAAAACATTCTGTTCGATACTTGGATCTTCCAGGATTTGAATGGCAGATAAAAGTGTTTGCAAAGACCTGGGATAATTACTCCTGTTCAAATATGCATAGCCCATTTCTCGCATTGCTCCTCCTTCATCAATTTTATAATGCAATTGCCTGGATAGAAGTAATGCCTTTTCTCCATAATGATATGCACTATCAGGATTAATTTCAGCGTAACTCCGGGAGATCGTTCTCAGTAGTATTAACTTATTGGTATCATTCCGCGTCATATTGACTTCCTTGATAAGGCTATCAATATTGAATTGCTGGCCGAAAATCAAATTAGCTGCAACGATGAAAAGCGCTAAACATGCTATCTTTTTCCGCATTGAAAATTATTTGACAGGTAAGATGATAATAAACTCCGAACCCTCTCCTTCCCTGGTTTCCACTTTTAATTCTCCGCCATGAGCTTTGATGATATCATAACTCAACGATAGCCCCAGGCCTGTTCCCTGTCCTGCAGGCTTAGTGGTAAAAAACGGTTGGAAAATTTTGTCCAATATTTTTTGCGGAATGCCGTTGCCGTTATCACCTACGGTAATAATTAGCGAATTGGCGGATTGGCGGATTGGCGAATTATCAGATCCAGTTTTCAAACGGGTGGTAACATTAATCGATGGCTCATATCCAATTGGATGGTTTGCTTGTTTTTCTGTAACGGCATAGAAAGCATTATTGATAAGGTTTAATAACACCCTGCCTATTTCCTGGGGCACAATATTTATTTTTCCGATGGCCGGATCAAAATCCGTTGTCATTCTGGCATTAAAGGATTTGTCTTTTGCCCTGAGGCCATGATATGCAAGGCGTAGGTATTCATCCGCCATGGCATTGATATCAGTAAGTTCTTTCTGGCCGGCACTTATTCGTGAATGCTGCAACATTGATTTCACTATAGAATCAGCCCTTTTGCCATGCTCACTAATTTTTTCACTGTTTTCTTCTATTCCAGCTGCAATTGTCTTTACTTCATCATAATTTCCTTTATTGATTTCTTCCTTCATTTCTTCTACAAGTTCCCGGTTTACTTCAGCAAAATTATTGACAAAGTTTAACGGGTTCTGAATCTCGTGAGCTATACCTGCTGTAAGTTCACCCAATGATGCCATTTTTTCAGATTGAACCAATTGCGACTGTGTTGACTTTAATGCGTTATATGCCTTTTCAATTTCTTTTGCCTGCTCCAGGTCTTTTTCCCTTCCACGCATACGTTCTTTTTCGATGATTCTTTTCCGCTGGATTCTATCTACCAGGAAGAGCAGAATAACTATGACAAGACCATAAAGAATATAGGCCCAGACGGTTCTCCACCAGGGCGGAGTGATGTGTATGTTAATGCCTTTTTCCAGCCATTCTCCGGTACTGATATTTGCCGCCTTAATCCGCAGGTTATAGTTACCGGGAGGAACATTATAATAGGACACTCTTTGCTCTGCATTGGCTATTCGCCAGTCTTTGTCATAGTTTTCAAGTTGATAATAAATATTTGTGCTGGAATTTCTAAGATCCATGATGGTTGAGCTGAAGGAGAAATTATTCTGATCATGGTTTAGATTCATCTCGGTAATGGAAAAAATGGATTGGCCCGATAGTTTCAGATCTGTAACGTTGAATTCAGTATTTTTCAGCCAGAAATTTGTGAAATAAAGTTTAGTTGATCCAGGTGTGGTTTTAAGTTTTAAGGGATCAAAAACATAATAACCCGACTCCTTTCCAAAATATAATTTTCCATTTTTACTTTTAAACGAAGCCCTGTACTGGAAAAAATTTTCGGTTTCATCCACACCATTTTCCCGTCCGTACCGGATAAGTTGATTTCGATCCTTATTTAGTTTATATATACCTGCTTCTGCAGCGATCCATAAATTATTTTCATTGTCATCTTCCAGCGACGATATTTCATTTATCGAGAATCCGGCGTTTTCAATAGAATTTGTATTAAAATCATCCGCCTTTCTGTCGTACCTGAATAGCCCGCTTTGAGAGGCAACCCATATATCACCAAAGGCATCTCTGTGAATTGCAAAAATCGTAAGACCGGAAAGATAATGGGCAAATTTTCCTGTTTTTCTGTTCAACCGGTTCAGTCCACTATTATTAGCTAATCCTATCCAGAGCCCAGTAGTGGTGTCCTCTATAATTGAGGTAATAAAATTATTGCTGATCGTATTATTGTTGGAGGG
>JANMMA010000431.1:0-6330 GCA_031372815.1 Sphingobacteriales bacterium | reverse complement strand
GCAATCTCTTTTTGCTTCGTACCGAGTTTCCATAAAGCTTCAATCTGGTATCTTTGCTCCAGATCAAGATGAGTGTAATTTTTTGACATAGTAATCCAAAAGTGGCACTACTTGGTTAATGGCAGAGGACTTTTTAGTTTAATCTGCCATTTTTGTCGAAAATTGCACTAAAGAGTTGAATACAGCATTGGCGGAATGACGGATTGGCGGATTGGCGGATTGGCGGAGTGGTGGAAGCGTCCCACGAATGCGGGATTGCGAACAGATTATAACAAAAAACACCCCAGGATTATCGGGGTGTTTTTTTTTGCAAATTATTTAATGATCTTACCTCAATTACCAGATCCAGCCCATTTCCTGGGATTAGAGCATTAAGGTCTTCACCACATTCACCGCATTTTTCTCTAATTATCGCACTATCGCAATAATCACATTCACACATTATCTTTTAACTTGGGTACAAATTATTAATCGCTGATTGCAATGTTGGAAAATCAAACGTAAATCCCGCTTTCTGAAGTTTTTCACTGCTTACTGTTGCGCTTTTGAGCACTTCTGTACTCATTTCACCTAACGCGATTTTTAGTGCGAACTCCGGTACACGGACCATAAAATGCCGCTTGTTGGTAATGTGACCGGCCAATGCCAGCATAAGCTGCCTGTTGTTAACTGGATTGGGAGAAGCTACGTTATAAGGACCTGAAAGGTTGGTGTCTTCAATAGCATACATAAACGCCCGGCAGATATCATCTATATGTACCCAGCTAATCACCTGTTCACCGTTGCCGAGAATAGCGGCAACACCGGTTCTCAACGGTTTCCTGAACTCTCTCAGCGCGCCGCCTTCATTACTAAACACTATACCTAACCGAAGTTTCACAAGTCTTATGCCCAGTGCTTCCACAGGTTCTATGCTTTTTTCCCACTCCAGGCAGGTTTGGCCAAGGAAATCCCGCGCCGGGGGATCGTCTTCTGTAAATGGTTGGCCATTGTCCTGCCCGTACCAGCCAATGGCGGAAGCACTGACCACGGCTTTTACCTTATGGGAATTTTCTCTAAGTGCTTTTACCAGGAGTTCACTGCTTTTGGTACGGCTGTCCAAAATCTCTTTTTTCCTTTCCGTCGACCACCGTTTATCTGCTACTCCCGCTCCGGCAAGGTGAATGATATAGTTTGTGTCTCTTAGTGAAGAAGGATCAAGGTACTGGTTGTCAATATCCCACCTGGAATAGAAGATCCGACCGTTATGCCTGAAGGGCGACTGCCTTTCCATATAGTTATGGTTAGCTGCAGTCTCTAACGGATTTCGTGACACGATAATCACATTATAACCATTATCGGCAAGCAAGGCGCTTAATGCCGTGCCAATCATGCCCGTTCCTCCTGTGATCATTACCGTTGCCATGTAAAAAAATATATATACCAAAAATATATTATTCTTTTTGATTACCCTGTAGATAGGTAGGGGATTGTAAAATTATGAACAAAAAGAAACCCTCCCGTTAAAACAGGAGGGTTGTATTAAAGTTTCAACTATGAAGTTCGTTTTTCCGGGTTTGGATTAATTGGGTTAATCAGGCTTTTTACCGTCCAGGAAAGTATTTATAGTGCTTATTTGTCCTTGGTTGTTCTCGTCAGATTTGACGGTGTAATTGCTGTAGAATTTCTCAATAGAGGTTAGCGTGGTGTTGTGGACCTCTAAATTGCGGCGGATGTAAGCCGGCACACTTTCATATTCATTATTGGGATCGGCAGCATTAATGTTGAACGACAAATTGCGCAACTTGTGTAAACGTTCTGCTGCTTTTCTTTTTTGATCCTCTGCCTCGTCCTGCATCGCAGGCTCCTCGACAGAACCCAAAGTGGCATGAATTGATGGCGCCCCTGACTCCTCCGCCGCTCTTTGTTCTTTGATCACGATTTGCATGTCGAAGAATGGCCGTTCCTCTTCCACGTTCACAGTGACCAGTTCTTCAACCGGATTATTTTCTTTGGAATTCAAATCAATTGGTTCCTCAGCATAGATATTCGATGGCCTGGCCAAAAAACCACCTGACGTCGGGGTGGTGCTAGCTTCTTTATTCGATTCTGAATGATTACTGGATAACTGAACCCTTGAATCAGGTTCTGAAGGTTTGCTTTCAGCAGGAATTTGAGAGATTGAAGATAGGGAATGTATTTCTATTTTCTTAGTGTCCGATGTGTCAATAGCTGTTTTTTCTTCTACTTTGAAGGTCATCGTAAACACCGGCTCGGGCTCTTCCGCAATTTTTACTGGTTCAGCAACCGGTTGTGTTTCCATAACCGGTGCAGTATTTTCCTCGGGCATTTTTAGCGTAAATACTTCAGATATCTGAGGCTCAGGCTTTTGTACGGACTGCTGTACCACAACCGGTACATTATTGTCGACCAACTGAGGTGCCAGGGGGTCTTTATCTTCGAAAGGGATCACTGGCTGACCGTACATTTTTTTCTCTTCACCATCCACTCCTAAGGTCATCACAATTTTCTGGTCTTCCACCATTACGTCCTTCTTTTTGTCAGTCGGCATCATGGTTCCCGCAAAAGGATTTCGGTGTTCGAACCCGGTTGCAATCAGGGTTATGCCTATCTTATCTCCCAGGGAATTATCGTATCCCATACCCAGGATTACATCGGTGTCTTCACCAGCATGACTCAGCAGGTAATTTTGAATGGTCTCAACTTCATCCATAGTGAATTCATAATCACCTTCGGTGGAATTGATATTGATGAGTATCCACCTGGCACCGCGAATGTCGTTATCGTTGAGCAATGGAGAATTCAGCGCCTGTTCGATAGCTACCTGTGCCCTGTTCTCACCACTTGCAGCAGCACTTCCAAGGATCGCAACACCACCACTACGCATAACCGTACAAACGTCTGCAAAGTCAACATTGATCTGGCCTGTTGAGCTGATCACGTCGGTAATACATTTCGCTGCCGTTGCCAGTACGTTGTCAGCTTTTGAAAAAGCCGCCCTCATCGTAAGGTTACCAAACTGATGACGCAATTTGTCATTGCTGATCACCAATAAGGTGTCAACATATTCTTTCAATCGATTTATTCCTTCCTCTGCCTGCTGAATCCTTTTCTTTCCTTCATAGGAAAAAGGCGTGGTCACAATACCCACGGTGAGTATACCCAGGTCACGGCAAATTTTTGCTACGATAGGCGCACCACCCGTACCTGTTCCACCACCCATACCGGCAGTGATAAATACCATCTTGGTATTTACCTCGAGAATACGTTTAATCTCCTCAAGACTTTCTTCCGTTGCCTGCCTGCCGATCTCGGGATTGGCACCGGCACCAAGACCCTGCGTCAGGTGAGGACCAAGCTGAACCTTGTTCGGTACATTGCTCAACGCGATAGACTGCGCATCGGTATTGCATATCACAAAGTTCACGCCTTCTATGTCCTGGCTGAACATGAAATTCACGGCATTACTGCCTCCCCCTCCCACACCGATCACTTTGATGATGGAAGATTGTTCTTTTGGTAAATCAAAATGGATCATGGTTACAGTATTTAAAATTAGAATCTAATGGGTATACTTTTTACAATTACGAATTACGGATTGCGGATTGCGGATTACGAATTACGGATTATTGATTAACGGATTGGCGAATTGGTGGATTGGCGAATTACGAATTTTCTGATTTGGATTGCGATTGATAATTTTCATGTCCCTTATCACATTTCACTATCACATTTCACTATCGCATTCCCACATTACCGCATTGTCACATTAACTTCGCATTCCCACATTACCGCATTATCACAGTTTCATTATCGCATTCCCACATTACCGCATTATCACATTAACTTCGCGTCCTCTTCCTCTTTGAAAAGGTCTATCAGTCCGTCTTTTATGGAATCCATAAAACTCCTCATACTCTTCTTGCGCTTTTTCACTTTTATAATGATGTCTTCACCTGATTCGTCTGTCGTTACTGCTTCTTCAAGTATTTCTTCCTTCGGAACATAAATACCTTTCATCCTGTTCTGGTTATTCTCAAACGTGTTGTAACCTTTTAGTATAAGGCCGATACAGGTTGAATACATTGGCTTGGCCAGTTCCTCAATATGTCCTGCCGATAGATGCTCGTTGGGAAAACCAATCCTTGCATTGAGTCCGGTTACATATTCCGTCAATTGAATCAAATGCTTCAACTGTGAACCACCACCCGTCAGTACGATGCCACCATTCAGCATGCGGCCTTCCAACCCCACCTGTTTCAGATGATAACTCACAAAATCAAGTATCTCACTCATCCTCGCCTGTATGATGTTGGCAAGATTCTTTACGCTGATCTCTTTAGGTGGCATACCACGAAGACCTGGAATAGTGATGTATGCGTTGTTTTTTGCTTCGTCCGATAATGCACTTCCAAATTGAAGTTTCATTTGCTCGGCCTGTGTCTTCAAAACACCCAGGCCTGTTTTGATATCGTTGGTAATATTTTCGCCTCCAAAAGGAATAACGGCAGTATGCTTTAATATGCCTTCATAAAATACTGCCAGATCCGTGGTGCCACCACCAATGTCAACGATGGCAACGCCTGCTTCCAGGTCCTGCTCCGACATTACCGCAGCTGCGGAAGCGAGTGGCTGCAGCACGAGGTCCCTTACTTTCAATCCTGCTTTCTCAACAGACCTATTAATATTCCTGATCGCATTTTTATCACCTGTGATGATATGGAAATTAGCCCCCACTTTCACACCACTATATCCAATGGGATTAGGAATGTTCTGAAAATTATCTACCGTAAATTCCTGCGGTATTACGTCGATGATCTGGTCACCTGCAGGTATATATGTTTTATATTGATCACTCAGCAACTGGTCAATCTCACTTTGCTTAATCTCATCATCAGTGGTTTTCCGTACGATATCGCCCCTGGTCTGCAGGCTTTTGATATGATGGCCCGCAATGCCCACATATACCTCGTTAATCTCGAGGTTAGGGTTGGATGCATAACAGTTTTCAAGGGCCGTCTGTATGGCTTTGATGGTCTGGTCAATATTCAACACCATCCCGTGCTGAACGCCATTGCTGTTCGCTCGCCCAAACCCGAGGATCTCAAGTTTACCGAATTCGTTCTTACGGCCTGCTATAGCCGCAATTTTAGTGGTACCAATATCAAGGCCTACAATAATGGGTTGTTCCTGGCTCATAGTTGTTCTTTTATGCTTGTTGTTGAAACATTTTTTTGTTCTCCGGCAGTGGGTAATACTGCCTTTGGTTTTTTATTGTCAACCGGATTTATTGCCGGCGAATTTTTAGGTTTTTTTGGTTCCGTAGCTTTTGAAGTAGATGGCTTTTTAGGATCAGTTGACGGTTCAATTTGTTTTTTTGCTGGTGTGACCTTATCGATTTCCGTAGCATTCTTTATGTTGGCCTTGTCTGCCGCTTCTTTTGTTTCATTAGCTATTGCTGCTGCAATGCCCGCTGCAATGGCTTTCTTCTTAGCTGAATCTGCCAACGCCAGATCTTTGGTATTCTTTATCATTTGCCTCACCCATTGTCGCGCCAATAATGTATCGGCCCTGATCGCTTTCATATCTTTTCGCGTAGCCACTACCTGGTTCTGATAACTGATATTAACTGCAGAATACTTATTCCATCCAACCTTATTCAGTACATCCCGATAAAAAATAAACAGCTTTCTGAATTTTGCATCGATGTCTTCGGCATTACCAAATACAACGGTGTGATTACCCACCTTTGGAACCATTTCAAATTCACGCGCAGGGTTAATGTCGACCTGGTCAATTTCAGCCATCCAAAAAGAGTCCTGCAGAAGAAAAAGGCTGATGTCTTTAACGCCTTCGATCAGTACACTGTCTTTTCCTTTCCATGATTTTTTGTCGGATGGAAAATTGGTGAACACGGGGAGCCTGGGTGTGTACTTCTCATTAAGTGGCATACGGTCTAAGCTCGAATCAATATAAAAGGACATCCCCGTCAGTGTAAAAATTCTCGCTACGGGTTGTTTCTCTGTAACCTTAATCTGGAGCTGACGGTTATTGTCGAAATACAATTCTGCATTTTCAATCCATGGATTGCTTTCCAAACCATCTTCCATTTTAAGCAGGTCGAATTCCTTCATCGGCTTTCCCTTGATCACACCATTAATGCCATTGAGAATTTTCAATACTTCACGTTCATCTACAAAAACACCTTTCCTGTCTCCTTTTATGGTGACCTGAAAACCCTGGCATGGTTTAGCATTTTTTGTTTCCATCGCGCCGATCAGCAGCGATAGTGCACCAACCGATAATGCGATCCAGAAAACCAGCAAAAAC
>JANMMA010000466.1:0-2243 GCA_031372815.1 Sphingobacteriales bacterium | reverse complement strand
TCGCAGGCTTTCGTTCTGCTTTCAACTCCTGGTGGTAATAATATAATGCAGATCCCATTGATATTCCCGCATCATGACCAGCGGAGGGAATATAAACGCCTTCGAAGCCGGTGGCTTCTGCCAGTTTTCCGTTAGCAACCGAATTCTGCGCAACACCTCCTGCAATGCAGACGTTTTTCAAACCAGTTCGTTTTCGCAATTCTTTGAGAATGTGAAAGATGATCTGTTCGGTTGCTCTTTGAACGGAGCTGGCAAGGTCTTTATGATATTGGGTCAGTTCTTCATTTTTCCTTCTAGCAGGTCCAAACTGAGAGACAAAATAATCAGAAAACAAATTTCCAACTGAAGGCATATTATTTTCATATTCGAAGCCTGCCTTTGTTGGTGGCACAAAATATCGATCGTCCCAGGTATATAATCCGTTTGGTAAAAATTTTATGATCTGAAGTATTTTATCAACATATTTTGGCTGACCATAGGGAGCCAGACCCATGACTTTATATTCATCGCCATAGTGAGGAAAACCAAGATACTGAGTGAATGAAGTATAGAACAACCCAATTGATACGGGAAAGTCCACACTGTCAATAATCTCCATTTTGTTACCCTTACCTGTGGCAATCATAGTGGTCGTAAAATCTCCCGACCCGTCAATGGAAACAATTGCCGACTCGTCAAATGGAGAAGCAAAGAAAGCCGAGGCCAGATGGCTTCTGTGATGTTCCACATGCCTGATCTTAGCTTTGATGGACGCTTCATCAGCCGATGGGTCTACAAGCATAAACATTTTTTCCAGGCTGCTCACCTCTTGCCCATTCCTGAATCGTTTGAATGCGCCGAAAACCAGTGACGGATTCTTCCTAAGGTAATTGAGCTTATTCATAAACTTAGCCTTGGGGTCGCGTCCAATGGTGATGTGATCAACTTCCATCAGGGAAATTCCTGCTTCACGAAGACAAAACTTAATTGCCTGTACCGGGAAACCTGCCCAGTGTTTGATCCTGGTAAACCTTTCTTCTTCAGTTGCAGCAATCATAACGCCATCTTTGAAAATTGCTGCTGAAGAATCTGCATGGTATGCATTAAGTCCGAGAATATACATCTATGAAAATTGTTTTAAATATGATTGTTTGACTGATGTTGAGTGAATATAAGAACGCGCATGATTCCATGCACCCTGGCACCAATCAGCTAGTTCACTGTTACTCATATTCAATACCTGAATGATAATGTTCTCAAAAGCTTTCCTGTCTGCCAGTGAAAGATCCCAGCCCGCTTTCACTGAAGTTAAATTTCTCCATGGCGTCTGGTCACTGATCAGTACGGGCCTTCCTGCTGCCAGGGACTCAAAAATTGAATGCCCGAAATTCTCTCCTTTTGTAGGAAGTGCGAAAATATGGTGTTGCTGTATTACGGCCATCATATTTTCGTGTGGAAAATCCTTGAAAAGCTGTACTGAAATATTCGACGGTAAATTCTTTATGACACTCTCGCAATGATCCCAGTATTTTTGATTTTCTAGTGTAGCAATGACCGTTAGTTTAACCTTACCCGGGATCTCTTTCAGGGATTCCAGCAGGAAATCAAGATTTTTAATGGGATGTATACGGCCAATGAAAATTATTTTGATCTCTCCGTGATGTTTTCCTGATGGTGGTAAAAAAATGGGTTGTAACCCGGGAAGATTACCGGCTTTAAATATGTTTACTTTTTTTCCAAACTGCAACACAATATCCTTTTCTTCAGTGTCATCCGTGGCGTGAAAGACTACCTTGTTAGAAATATTCAGTATCCTGTACATGGCAAGGAATATCTTTTTCTTTACCGGCTTATGCATCAATGCTGAATCTTTAAGCATTCCCCTGGGAGCCAATACAACTTTCGTATCAAGTAATCCTAATTTTTTCATCAGCATGGGGTAAACCGAATAATACCTTGAAAACATGCTGTTGATGTATATATGTTCAGGCTTTGCCTGTTTTATCAGTCTAAGGATTTTTTTCCAGGCCATGGTTGCTGGTGAGGCATAAAATACCTGGTGATCCTGGTGTCTAATCCATTGATCGGCGGCAATATTTTCATATGGAGCTCTATCCCCAAAATCCCGGTCGGAAGTCAATACCCAAATGTCGAGTTCATGCTCCAGCTGATCAGAAAAATTAACGGCCGACCTGATCGGCCCCCCTGCCTTAAAACCGGGTGCATACCAGTCGACCAACACCATAACCCTGACTTTTTTCAAG
>JANMMA010000447.1:0-2482 GCA_031372815.1 Sphingobacteriales bacterium | reverse complement strand
GTCGAAGTTCTCATAGTTATAACAGTTTTTCACAGGGATGCCATATTTCGATTGCCAGTCGGTCAGCTTTGACGGCGTTCCACTGATGGCGCCAACAAGTTTTGCTTTCTTGCTCAACTTCATGGCTTCAGCGACCCGCGTGCCATAGCTTCCAAGGCCCATAATGGCAACACGCAACATGGGGCCCTGGAATTCATGGGCATCATCGCGAAGAGATAAAAAAGGGACAGCCATTAGAGGCGCTGAAAGGGTTTGAATAAAATGGCGACGAGTAGGCATAATGTTGGTTTTATGATTAGTTTCCTCGAATTTAAAAATTAAATGCCTAACATTCATATATTGCATACACCATTATGATCTGGGAAATGTGAATAACAACTACCAAACCGGCAGGAGAAGGAACAGGATTGGGACTATCATTGTGTTATGATATCATCAAGGCACACGGGGGTAATTTTCTCGTAGAATCAACGGAGAAAGAAGGATCTGAATTTATCGTTCAGATCCCCACATCATGATGTTATTTTAAATTTCGAGAAAGATTTAGTTCACCTCCAACTGATCCTTGGTGGGAAGCTTTGGAAATGGCGCGTGCCCGTCTGCCTGGTACCAGAAGACCGTAGAAGCAATATCATCCTGCAGAGGCAAATATGTTCCATTGTTTTTCCATCCCAGTGCCTGTATGGTTACACGGAGATTTTTTTCAAAACGGATCGGATCGGTTATATGCCATCGGTACATCCCGAAGCGCTGCTGTACTGAGTAATGACCGTCTCCCCTGACTACCTGGTGCAGTCCGGCATAGGCCGTGGAAAATTCTGTATAGTTGGTTTCTTCAACACCTGCAGCATTTTTCTTCCGGGTATCAAAATCATAGGAACCGCAAAAATAATCTTCTGTCCCGGTGCCGCAGATCGTGGGGTATTTATCGTCGTCGTCCATAAAGAATTTGATCTCTCCTTCGCCCCACCATCCGTTACTGTGGACACCCCATGCGATATACGTTCCCACATACTGACCTTTCCCCTTAATGCCATCCACCAATACTGCATCCTGTTTAAAGGGAAGCGGGTTAATACGCCGGAACTGTGCATGAAAATAGGCGGCGTCTGCTGGAACTTCTGTAAGTACATAATCAACCTGGTAATAAAGCACCATATCCCTGTCGTCAATATTCTCCATAGTGATCCGGCATTTCTTCCGAAAGGGCATCGGCCAATAACAATTTAAGGCACTGCCCGGATTAACAGTAACGGCCATGGAATTAAGGTGTGCATATTGTCCCCATCCCATCCCAAAAAAATCACCTACCGGTACTTCCACGGAAGGCGTTGTTTCACCATCCCAATAGAACCTGATGATTGAATAGCGCCAGTTGCCGGTAGGCGTCATCCAGATATGCTGGATAGATCCTGCACTATCGATCTCGGCTACTGTAAAAGTTGATTTGGCTTTGATAACCACACTCGGACTAACCTTCCAACCCAGTCCCAGGTCTTTTGATGCATTAGATCCAGTCCCAGTAGTAGCCATTCCACCCTTGCCTTTCGCACCGTTGAAATTTTCAGGGCTGATCGACCTTGACTTAGCATTCGATAGCTGATATATGTTGCCCATGTTATTGTCGATCCCATTATTACTACGCTGGGCATTTACTACTCCTGCCATCGATACAATAAAAAAGAAAGTGAGAAGCAGTTTCATGTTGGTTGTATTAGTACATAAATATAACGGTTCCCATACCCGGTTGAACAGCAAAATGACTTTTCCTTCCCGCCAAAATGCTTTACCTTTTAGTACGCTCAACCAAAACTTCATTTATGCGCATCAAATCATTGCTGCCTTTTTTCTTATTACTTTCCCTTGTTTCATATGCCCAGTCTAAACCTAACAGCATCACCTGGGACGAATGGGGCGTGCCGCACATTTATGCAGACACAGATGAAGGACTGTGGTATGCGCAGGGATGGGCACAAATGCAGCTTCATGGTAATCTGATTACAGAACTTTATGGAAGGTCAAGAGGAAGGGCCGCGGAATATTGGGGGAAGGAGAAACTTCCGGAAGACATGATGATACATACTCTCGGACTGCCAGAACTAGCCGATGAATGGACTGCAAAACAAGACCCTGTCTACAAAAAAATGCTGATAGCTTATGTGAAAGGACTGAATGACTATGTCACCCAACATCCCGATGCAGTAAAAGAAATCAACAGGCCAATACTTCCACTAACGGTAAGGGATCTAAACCTCCATGTATTATTCGTTATCTATACAAGATTTGTAGGCGGTGGTGAATTAGAAGCTTCACAGGACTGGAAGGAATTGGGATCTAACACATGGGCTATTGGTCCTTCCAGGTCGGCCAGCCACAAAGCCATGCTGGTTCAAAATCCACATCTTCCCTGGTTTGGCGAATTCTTATTTACCGAATCTCACCTGATGAAACCCGGACAAAATATTTACGGCTCTTCCCTGGT
>JANMMA010000439.1:0-1816 GCA_031372815.1 Sphingobacteriales bacterium | reverse complement strand
TCTGCTCAGCAGCGGTAAAACTATTAGTTCCGTTTTTTACCTGGTCATATTTGCTATTGGCAGAGACCATCATGAGTGTAAACTGTGTTAAAGCCATCAGCATCCTTTTCTCATTTATATCTTCATTTCCAAAAGCAGCTTTGAATTTTTTACGGTAGTCTTCATCCTGCCGGAGTTTTTGCAAAACGTTTTCTACTGTTTCTCCCATCTCATTAGGAAGTGTTATATGGGTAAGTGGTTCGGCTTCAAGTTGCTCAACGCCGCCGTCCCAGTGAAAATTTGAATACCAGGCCAGATTAGCTAGTCCGGGTGTATTCCTGGTGGAATGTTGATTATTGACCCCGTGACTGAGGTTGTGGTCGTTTGAAACAAATCCTGCATATTGCTCATGGCATGACGCACAGGAAACCATTCCGTCGCTTGACAATCTGCCATCATAAAAAAGCTTTCTTCCCAGATCGAATCCTTCCTGTGTAATGGGATAATTTCCGTAATTGTCAGCTATGGGAGGAAATCCCTGAGGTATCCCAATGGTTAACGGGGAGTTGTATTGTTTTACGTCATTCTTTTTGCAGGATTCTATCATCCAGGCAAATATTGATAAGACCAGGGTCAGCCATATAGTAAAACTTGTTTTTTTCATCGTCACCATTCATTGGAACGAATTTTTCTGCGCATTCCTTTTATTTCCGCTGTCTTTTTTTTGTGTGTAATTCTTTTTTCTTTAGCCGTTTTCGACGGTTTAGTAGCGATTCTGGCTTTCTTTTTTTCAAGTGCCTGGCTGATCAGGTGATTCATTTTTTCGATCACCAGTTCTTTATTGTTCAGCTGTGACCTCGTCGCCTGCGACCTAACCCGTAAAAAGCCTTCATTGTTTATCCTGTTCCGCAATTTTTCATTGATCAATATTTTCTGTTCATCGCTAAGTAAGTGTGAATTGTTCACCGAAAATATTCCTTCCACCATGGTCTCCACCTTGTTCACGTTTTGACCACCCTTTCCTCCGCTTCTGGCCGTATGGAATTCCAATTCACGGCTAATATCTATCTTCATTCTTTAAAATTACACATACATTTTCGAATTTGCTATGAGGGCAGTCATCCAAAGGGTTAGCGAGGCCTCAGTTAAGGTAGATGGCAATATAACGGGTGCAGTTGGTCCCGGACTGCTGGTATTACTGGGTATTGAAGACGCTGACCAACAGGAGGACATTGATTGGCTCAGCAATAAAATTGTGAACCTTCGCATTTTCAATGATGAAGACGGGGTTATGAATGTCTCCGTTAAAGATTGCGGTGGAAATATATTGCTCGTGAGCCAGTTTACCCTTCACGCATCTACAAAAAAAGGTAACAGGCCATCTTATATCAAGGCTTCTAAACCCGATTTTGCTATCCCCTTATATGAAAAAATGATTGCACGACTGGAAAGCGAATGCTGTAAAACCATACAAAAGGGAGTATTTGGGGCCGACATGAAAGTATCCTTATTGAACGATGGTCCGGTAACCATTATTATAGACTCAAAAAACCGGGAATAAAAAAAGTGACATGACAATACAGGAAGCGCAAGACAATATAGATGGATGGATCAAGACGGTGGGTGTTCGCTATTTCAGTGAACTCACGAATATGGCTATACTGACCGAAGAAGTGGGGGAACTGGCCCGGATAATGGCCCGGAAATACGGAGACCAGTCTTCCAAACCGGGTGATAAACCGATGGACCTGGCCGATGAAATGGCCGATGTACTTTGGGTCCTGATTTGCCTTGCAAACCAGACAGGCGTCAACCTCACGGAAGCGCTGGAAAAGAA
>JANMMA010000400.1:0-30283 GCA_031372815.1 Sphingobacteriales bacterium | reverse complement strand
ATGATTTTCGCCACCCGGATAAGTATAATCTTCATGACGAACTGGCCAAAGGCGATCGTGTGGTGGATATGCTTTCTATTTTTGTCGCTAATGATGAGTACAAAAAACTTACTAATTTTAAGACACCGCGTACAAGTATTTGGATGGCTGCTTTTTTGTTTGGCGCGGGGGTCTTCCTATTTCTTTTTGCAGTTTATTTTGGGATAGTTTTTTTAAGAAATATTGCCAGGAAGGATCGCGCGGGCATAGTTGGGATAATGATAATGGATTTCTTTTTGGTGTACTACTGTTTTCAGTTAATGGTGAACGAGTCGATCCTTTACTTCCCTGCACCATATCGGGAGCCCGGATCTGTACTGTTGAATTCTGCGGCCTATCTTCCTTTTCTTTGTCTTTTGGTGATGCCTTTACTGCTTTACAAAAATGTTGGGATCATAAAAAGTGAAAGCTATAAACCTTTTATCAAGGCAATGTTTACCCTCAATGTTATAACCTGCTTATTGCTAATGGGACTATTTTATTACTGGGGACTTTACATTCTATAATAATCGAGAAAAGCCGGGAAATTCCCTTCATAAGTAATGTGTAAAAAAAAGGGCTGGAATCCCGGCCCTGTCAACTTAGGCAAAAAAAAGAGACCGGAAAAATCCGGCCTCTCTTCTATTTGTTATGACTGAAATGTTGCGTTCGATTAGCTGAACAGTCCACCTTTTTTAAGTACTACGGTGTTTTCTCCAATTTTAAAACCATTATGGTAAACTTCAACTTTATAGTTACCAGGAGTATACTTATCGCTTTGTTTCAGGTCAAAGCTCACATTTTTCTTTGCGCCTTGCTCATAAGCTACAGCAACTTTATTGGTAAATTGTTTCTCACCATCTTTCCTGGTGGTAAAACTTCCTGAGTTAAGTCCACTTTCAGAAATAATCTTTCCGGCAGGATCAGCTACGATGATGTACAGTTCTTTTTCTCCAGATTCAGCGATCATGTTCTCATCGAGATCAAAACTGATACGGAATTTGTCAGCTTTCTTGGCCGTCGTGGTAGCTTTTTCCTTTCCGCCGGATTTTTCGTTAATCGCAGCAATTTTGAAGTTTGATGCATGAAGCGTAGAACCTATATCTACTTTTTCTTCTGCAACTTGTTTAGCAGCAGTGGTTGTAGAAAGGTTAGTTTCCAGTTCAGCTTTCTGTGTTGTCAGCGTTTGCTTCTCTGTAGTCAGCGTCTGGTTTTCGCCTTGTAATCTTTCGATTTCAGCAACATAACCGTCGATCTTACCATTAAGTTGTTTGATCAGGCTGCGGGCTTCAGCGATATCGGCAGCAGAAGCATTCTGTTTGCGAACAAGTGTCTGAATCCTTGATTTCACGCCCTCAAGTTCTTTATCCTTAGACTTCACCAGGCTATCCAGTTTTGTATTGGTTCCAGTCATTGCATCAAGACGAAGGAGAGCGTCTTCATATTCTTTCTGAACCATGTTCTTAGACGAATCAAGTACAGAATACTGAACATCTTTCTGCTGGATGACTTCTTTAGTTTTGCTTTTATCGTAAATGATATAACCCCACGTTCCGAGCAGGGCAGCTATTAATACACCATAAATTAAACCCCTGTTGTCTTTTTTAGGGGCAGGAGTCTGTGGTGTAGCAGAAGGAAAATTAGTGGCACTCATGATTGAAATTTTATTTGAGTTGATTTATATAAACAATGGTGAATAAATGCGGTCGTAATTTCCACATTTCCTGGTTCACTCGTAAAAACGCCGTTTAACTAATGGCCCGTTTTGGGTTTAAAAACAGTGTTCGAGGGAAGATTACCAATATCGTGCCAGAAATACTATATTGTTGGTAATCATTGCTTTAATCATTTGATAAAAGAGTTTTGTTGACTGTTTTCCACTATAGGTGGAAGTTAGCCTGAAGAGGTGATCATCCTATGAAGTAACTTCGTTTCAAAATTATTTATCAGTACGGAGAAAATTATACAAGACTGGAAGAAAAGGCAATTCAAACCCGTGTACTGGTTAGAAGGGGATGAGGGGTATTACATTGACCAGTTGATGGACTATGCAGAACACCACCTTCTTTCTCCTGAGGAGTCAGCGTTCAACCTTGTCGTATTTTATGGTAAAGACGCCATATGGACGGAAGTTATAAATGCCTGCCGTAGATATCCCATGTTTGCTGAACAACAGGTTGTGTTGCTAAAGGAAGCCCAGCAAATGAAAGATATTGATAAGTTGGAATCGTATATCGAGCATCCGCTTTCCTCTACCATTTTTGTGGTGGGACATAAAGAAAAGAAACTGGATGGCCGGAGTAGCATGGCCAAAATGCTAAAAAAGAAGGCCGAGGTTGTCACGACAAAAAAAATGTACGATAACAACCTTCCTGAATGGACTTCTCAACTGGTTCACCATAAAGGGTACCTCATTGATCCTAAAGCTTTATATCTTTTGGTTGATCATATCGGAAATGATCTCAGCCGCATATCAAACGAAGTGGACAAGCTCATTGTAAATTTGGGGCCAAGAAGGGAGATCAGTGAAGCAGACATTGAAAAATATATCGGCGTGAGCCGGGAATTCAACGTATTTGAATTGCAGAATGCTATTGCCAAAAGGGAATTGCCCCGGGCCATAAGGATCATTAGGTATTTTGAGGACAACCACAAAGCAGGACCGATTCAAATGGTATTGCCGGCCATTCATGGATTTTTCAGCAAGGCTTATATGATGTTCAGTATACCTGAAAGTAATTGGAAATCTTCTGCAGCGGCATTGGGCATAAATCCGTTTTTTATGGCAGATTATGAGACGGCCCTGAAAAACTATTCTTTTGAAGGCGTTGAAAGCATCCTGTTATTACTCCATGAATATAACCTGAGAAGCATTGGTATCAACGATTCAGGCACAGAAGATGCTTCGCTGATGAAAGAAATGGTCGTGAAAATGATGGATACTTCGTTGTAAAAAGGATATTCCAAACTTTTTAAACTTTCTTAATGCTTCAAAAGAAGGGTGATCTGTTCTTTGTCTAATCCGATCTGTTGTTTCAACGCTTCCAATGAGCTGAATTTTTTTTCTTCCCTTATAAAATAATACAGGGAAATACGAATGGGTTCTCCATAAATATCATCTGCAAAGTCCAGAATGTTCACTTCCTGCACCCGCCTGCTACCTTCAACCGTAGGGCGAACACCTATGTTCATCATACCGTCGTGTATACTTCCCCGTTGGGGTAGTGAAACCCTGACCGCATAAACACCGTTTGCCGGGATAAGTTTTTCAGGATCTTCCCCGCCAATATTCGCCGTAGGATAGCCGATCGTCCTTCCTCTTTTATCACCATGCACCACTGTACCACTAATGAGGTAACGGTATCCGAGGTTTTCATTAGCTACATCAAGCTTTCCGGCAATAAGGGCCTTGCGGATATTTGTAGAACTCACGGTAAGGCTGTTAATCACCTGCTCGGGTATTTCTTTTACGTAAAAGCCATACTTAGGAGCCAGGTCTTCAAGCAATTCATAATTTCCTTTTCTATCGTGTCCGAACCTATGGTCATAGCCGATGATCAGTATATGGGGATGGATTTTATCGACAAGGAAATGCGCTACATATTGTGAAGCGGAAAGCTTTGCAAACATATCGGTGAATGGAACAACAATAAGGTGGTCAATACCATGGGCTTCCAGCAATTCGATTTTTTCGTCCAGGGTATTTAGCAGCGATATCACATGTTGGTCACCCCTGACAACTTTGCGGGGATGGGGATGAAACGTTACAATCACGGATTCGCCGCCACATCCTCTGGCTTCGGTTTTCAGTTGGTGGATGATTTTTTGATGACCCAGGTGCACACCATCAAATGTGCCTATAGTGACGACAGCTTTGTTAAAAACAGGAAGATGATCTATGTTACGATGAACCAGCATAAAAAGGGAGGCAAAGCTAATTAAAAAAACATGCGTTGTTTATAAAAATCATCCTGTAGTTGGCCGATGATTGGTTAGTTTTGCGCCATTCAAACGGTTACATGAGCTTATACCAGCAAAGGGGTGTCTCCGCCCAGAAAGAAGACGTGCACGCCGCAACCAGCAATTTGGATGCGGGTCTATATAAGCATGCATTCTGTAAAATATTTCCTGATTACCTGGGAAGTGATGAAGAGTTTGTCTCTGTAATGCACGCCGACGGGGCAGGAACAAAAAGTATACTGGCCTACCTGTACTGGAAGGAAACTGGTGATCTTTCCGTTTGGAGAGGTATAGCCCAGGATGCCATTGTGATGAACCTGGACGATCTGCTTTGTGTTGGTATCTACGATAACCTTGTTTTTAACTCTACCATAGACCGCAACAAACACCTGATCCCCGGTGCTGTCCTTAGTGAAGTGATCAACGGTTCACAGGAATTATTTGATACGCTTGCAGATCAGGGTATCCGTATCCGTTACCTTGGTGGGGAAACAGCAGATGTGGGAGATGTGGTTCGCACTATTGCCGTGAATGGAACCCTTACAGCTAGGTGGAGAAAAGACAAACTGATCACGAATGATAAAATTGGCGCGGGTGATGTGATCGTGGGCCTTGCAGGATTTGGTAAATCGGCATATGAAAAACATTACAACAGTGGCATTGCCAGTAATGGCCTTACCAGTGCCCGCCATGATGTGCTGAGCAAATGGTACGCCGAACATTACCCGGAGTCTTACGACCATCATACCAACGATTCAGTGGTCTATATTGGAAAGCACCGGTTAACTGATCCCGTTACCGTAGCATGGAACAACCAGCAGTTTGAACTCAATGTTGGCAAGCTACTGCTCAGTCCCACCCGTACCTTTGCCCCGCTGGTAAGGGACATCCTGGTAAATCATTTCGACCAGGTACATGGTATGGTACATTGTAGTGGGGGTGGACAGTCGAAATGCCTGAAATATCTACCTGATCAACTCGCTGTCATTAAGGACAACCTGTTTGATGTTCCGGAAATTTTCAGGCTTATCCAGGCGTCGAGCGGGGCCGACGACCGTGAAATGTACCAGGTGTTCAATATGGGTTGCAGGTTCGAGCTATACACTTCTCCCGAAAATGCAGAAGTCCTGATACAAAAAGCGGCAGATTATCAAATTGAGGCTCGTGTAATAGGGCATGTAATTGCTTCACCGGATAAGTATGTGGATGTGCGCACTCCTTCAGGAATTTCTAAATATTCATGATTCTCCACCTTATTGATTTAATTTTGTTACATGGCGGAAAAAATTTTAGCACTTCGCAAAGCAAATATTTACCAGGGCAATTCGCTGATTCTCCAGGAGGTGAATATTTCCATCGATAAAGGTGAATTTGTATACCTGGTGGGCAAAACCGGAACCGGTAAATCAAGTTTGTTGAAAACACTTTACGGAGAATTGCCCCTTACAGAAGGGGAAGGTGAAGTGGTAGGTTTCAACCTTAAAGACCTGACATGGAAAACTGTTCCTTTTCTTCGCCGTACCATTGGTATCGTGTTTCAGGATTTTCAATTGCTTACCGACCGGAATGTGCATGATAACCTTGAGTTTGTTTTGGAAGCTACAGGATGGAAGGATAAGAAACTCATGGAAGAAAAAATAACAGATGTATTGGATAAAGTTGGGCTGAAAACAAAGGGCTTTAAATATCCTTTTGAACTGTCGGGCGGCGAACAACAAAGGGTTGACCTGGCAAGGGCATTGCTAAATTCTCCCAAATTGATACTGGCAGACGAGCCAACGGGAAACCTGGATCCTGAAACCAGTGATGAGATCATGAATCTTCTGTTCAGGATATCAAAAGAGTTTGGTTCAGCAGTAGTGATGGCTACGCATGATTATATGGTGATCAATAAATTTCCGGGAAGGACAATCAAAACAGAAAAAGGCCGGGTGATTGATAACGCCACCATTTCTATAGATTAATAACCATTCTTCCTAACTGCAATGCCAATAGTGGGCTACCAGATCCATTTGATTAAACGTTTAGCAGTTTCCGCATTATTGTAGTAGTTGTGCAGGAGATTTTCTCTCAGGTGGATTTCCTCGTCATCAAACGGCTTACGGTATAATTGCATCAGTATCGAAGTGAAGGCCTCTGCCCCTGTGGCGATATGACAGGCAGATTCAAGTTTGGTTCCCTGAGTCATTTCTTCATTTACAATGCAATGTCTTCCGCAAAATATGGAATAAAGAAATTTGAATTTTATTCCTGTAGTGGTAAATGAAGGAAGTATGTTAACCTGTGCTTTCTGTATCAGGTCAAACATTTCTTTATCTGACGGATTCGCCACCAGGCAGGTGTTTTGTTTTTTATGCGCAAGGTGTTCCAGTTGTGCAGAAGGATTTTTACCTGCGATTACAAAGGGTATTTCTATTTTACTGAATACTTCTTCCAATAACCATGTCGCCACTTTTTCATTTTCGGGAACCGATAGATTTCCATGATAAAGACAGAAGGTGCCGACACCTTCCTTACAAAGTGGAAAGCTCCAGCCAATGAACACTGGCAGGTAGGCGATCTGGTTTGCATGAAAAATGGTTTTATAATCCTGTACATCTTTTTCCGTTACGGCAAGGATCTGGCACTTATTCGCAATGGCACGTTCGAACTTCTTCAACAACCGGCTCTCATTCCAATAGTGAAGTTTTTTAAACCACGAAGTGGTTTGTTTGGCAAGTTGACGGTAGTACCGGTATTCAACATTGTATAGGCGAAGCGTAATTTCCCGTCCTTCAAGTTTACCCGTATACAGGAAATAGCTGCACTGGATGCCTTCCAGTAAAATGGGATGGTCATCTTTCAGCAGATTATTCAGTAGTTCTTCATTGGCCCTTGAGCTGACCATGTAGGGAATGGACATAGACATGCCCTTATGCCCGGTATTCCGGCTATAGTAATGCACTTCCTCGCAGAAGGCATTGAGTTCTTTTTTTTGTCCGCGACCGTATTCAAAACAATGAAGGTGAATTTTAATACCTGCTTCGGACAACGCTTTTATTTTATAGAACAGGTCAAAAACGCCGCCATAATCAGGCGGGTAGGGTACGTCGAGACAAACAATATGAAGGTGTTTTTCCAATCAGGCAAATATGTTATTATAGAAGGCTTTGAGTTTTTTTTCTTCATGTTGCCAGTTGTATTCAACCGCTGCAGCAAGACAGTTATTAATAAGCCTGTTATGTAAAACCTCATTTAGCAGTAAATTGTTCAGTGCGTCCGTGACAATTTCAACAGATAGCCCCGGTAGTAGTATAGCAATTTCAAATTCATTATTGATTCTCCGGTACTCGGGAAAATCCATTGTCACCTGCGGAATTCCGGCATGTATATAGTCGAAAAATTTATTGGCCAGGGAGTATATCTGGTTCAGACCAATCGGCTCAACAAGGTTTATACCAGCGTATGCGCCGGCCGTGATCTGCCGTAACTCGTCTGGCGTTTTAAGGCCTTTCATCAGTACTTTATCCTGCAGTCCATGTTCCGCAATCAGTTGCCTGCACTTTGTGGAATAGTTCCCTTCTCCGCAAACCCACAATAGCATATCTACATTTTTCATGGCCGGAATCAGCCATTCAAGTCCACGCCCCTCATTCACCGCGCCCTGGTAAAGAAGATATTTTCCAACGCCAAGTTTTTCAGGCATCTTTCCATTCCATAAAGGTGTATTCATGATCACGGAATATTGAACACCATAGCGATCATTTAACTCTTTTGCAATAGCCTGTGAAACAGTATAACCAGCTTTAAATTTAGGCACTGCCCATTGTTCAATATTAAGCCATGCACGGTGCACTGAAGGCCTGGTAATAACCTCTTTCATTTCAGTGAACAATTCATGTGCATCATAGGCCCTGCAAGTCTTTCTAAGAATAGATGCGAGACAGACAGGAACGATGGTATCGAGGTCAATCGCCGTGATGGCATCAGTGTTCTGTTGAAGCAGGAAAATAAACAACCTCACGTTGTATTCGAGGTACATCAGTTTTCCTGTTTTAAAGAAGCTGGTAAGCAGCACCTGCCGGTAAGGCTTCTGTGGAAGAGTGGAAGAAGGGTTTATTTTTCGTCCGACGAGGGTAACAGAATATCCCGATGCCTCTAACGATCCGCAGATGCGGGCCATACGCTGGTCGAACACCAGGTCATTCGTTACACAGAAAATGAGTTTCTTCAATCGAACGATTAAGGTTGTTTTTTGATGCGTAAAATAAAATGATTAGTGCCAGAATAATTATTATAATTGTTACCATAATGCATTAATGTATGGAAACTCCAAATGCTGTCGCTGAAAAAAAGAAACGGCCCCAGTTCCTCACGGTGCTTTGTATCCTGACTTTTTTGGGTAGTGGATTTGGCCTTATTAATGCCCTCACGAACTATGTAAATGCCGATGTGCTGGTGGAGTTTGCGAAAGAAGCCATTGACCAGTCAAAAGACAAGGTTGCTAATGAGTTGGAACCAGGAAAGGGGAAAAAACTGGCAGAGCAGATGATCTCAGGTGCTTCGGCGATGACTTCGCCGGAAAAACTAAAGCAAAATTACCTGCTGACGATAATTTCAAACCTTATCACGCTTGGCGGAGCATTAATGATGTTCAGGCAAAAGAGGGTTGGATTCTGGATCTATGTAGTTGGTATGGTGGTCCTGGTAGCTACACCAGTCGTCATCTTTGGTGCTGGAAACCTGCTCAGTCTGGGCCTGATGATCGGTTTCGCAGTCATCGGGATACTTTTTATCGTACTGTATTCCTTCAACCTGAAACATCTTCGTTGAGAAGGTGGTCAGGGCGTAAGTATTTTGCATCGTTCAAGGGTAAATTATGTGATTTTTGGAAAATTTCCTTACTTTTGCGCTCTATTTATAATAGGGTAAATTTAGGATGCAATAAAAATCAATTAGATGCCAGCTTTAACTTCAGAAAAAATTTCAGGGATCTTTGCAGAATACGGTGGAACAGAGAAGAACACCGGTTCTATCGAAGGGCAGATCGCTTTGCTTACGGAAAGGATCAATCATATCTCTTCCCACCTTCAGAAAAACAAAAAAGATTTTTCCACTCACCGGGGTCTGATGGCCATGGTAGGACAGCGTAAAAGCCTGCTTATCTATTTAAGTAAACATAACCTCCAGGTTTACCGCCAGCTTATTGAGAAACTCGGTCTCAGGAAATAACTTCAGATATTTTATCGCTATTCCCAACCTTATGTTGGGAATAGTCTTTTTGTTCCCGCCCCCTCTAAATATTTATTATGCTTTCACAACCTATCAGTTCCTCTATTGACCTCGGGAACGGTAAAAAAATTTCCCTGGAAACAGGAAGACTCGCACGCCAGGCAGACGGTTCAGTAACCGTATCCATGGGTAATTGCGTGTTATTAGCTACAGTTGTTGCCAACCACGAAGCCAAAGAAGGGCAGGATTTTTTCCCCCTCAGCGTTGACTATATGGAGAAATTTGCTTCCGCAGGAAGGATCCCGGGATCTTTCTTTAAGCGCGAAGCCAGGTTAAATGATTATGAGATCCTCACCAGCCGACTGGTAGACAGGGCTTTGAGACCACTTTTTCCGGAAGACTATTATTGCGAAGTACAGGTTATCATTACCCTGGTTTCCTCTGATGCTGAGGTGATGCCTGACGCAATGGCCTGCCTCGCCGCTTCTGCTGCGCTTGCTGTGTCTGATATTCCGATTAAAGAAATCATCTCTGAAGTTCGCGTTGCACGGGTTGACGGTCAATACATTGTTAATCCGCTGAGAAGTGAGATTGCCAAAGCCGACCTCAATTTCATCGTAGCAGCTACAGATAAGAACCTGATGATGGTTGAAGGTGAGTCCCAGGAATGCAGCGAAGACGATCTGATTAAAGTACTTGAAATTGCTCATGATGCCATTCGTATTCAGATCAGGGCCCAGGAAGAATTGCGTCAGAAAGTAGGTGTAACAGAAAAGCGTGACTATGCGAAGCCACTTCACAATGATGAATTACAACAGAAGGTAAACGCATTTGCGAGCCAGAAAATATACGAAATAAGCAAAGCTGCGAGCGCTAAAGCAATTAGAAGCGAAGCTTATGATAATCTGAAAAAAGAACTCGTTGCCAGCCTTACCGAAGAAGTTGCTGATTTAGATGTGAAACTGGTTAAGAAATATTTCGAAGACCTTAAGTGGGAAGTGGTGAGAAACATGATCGTGGATGACAGGGTAAGGCTCGACGGACGTCAGCTCGACCAGGTACGTCCGCTCGATATGGAAGTTGATTTCCTTCCTTCACCCCACGGTGCAGCGTTGTTTACCCGCGGTGAAACACAATCACTTACAACAGTTACTTTAGGAACACCTTTAGATGAGTTACTGATTGAAAGTGCTGCTATTTCCGAGTACAGCAAATTTATACTACACTATAATTTCCCACCGTTCTCGACAGGGGAGGTCAAATTTTTACGTGGTCCGGGAAGAAGGGAAGTAGGTCACGGTAAACTGGCTGAACGTTCACTGAAGCAGATGATGCCGGGTAATGAATATCCTTACACCGTAAGGGTAGTAAGTGGCATCCTTGAATCTAACGGTTCTTCCTCTATGGCAACTGTATGTGCAGGTTCTCTTGCACTCATGGACGCTGGTGTTCCGGTACCCAAGCACGTTAGTGGTATTGCGATGGGACTGATCACGCGGACCACTGACGGTAAGTACGCAATTTTGTCAGACATCCTCGGGGATGAAGATCACCTGGGCGATATGGATTTCAAGGTAACGGGAACGCGTGATGGAATTTGTGGGGTGCAGATGGATATCAAAGTTGACGGACTGAGCATGGAAACCATGAGGCAGGCCCTGGACCAGGCCCGCAGGGGACGTCTTCATATTCTTGAAGCTATGTATGGATGTATTGCGGAAGCGCGCACAGAAGTGAAGCCGCACGCACCTCGAATGGAAAAACTGTTCATTGATAAGGAATTCATCGGCGCAGTAATAGGACCTGGTGGTAAGATCATCCAAGAAATTCAGCGCGAAACAGGGACCACGATCAATCTTGAAGAAGTTGGTAACTTTGGTGAAGTAAGCATATTCAGTAAGGATAAAGAAGGATTGGTTAAAGCGGTTAACTGGGTCAAAGGAATTGTTTCCGTACCTGAAGTTGGCGAAGTGTATGAAGCAAAGGTGAAATCAATCATGCCTTATGGAGCTTTCGTGGAATTCATTCCTGGCAAACAGGGGTTGTTGCACATCAGTGAAGTAAGCTGGAAGCGACTGGAGACCATGGAAGGCGTAATGAATGAAGGAGATATCGTGAAAGTAAAGCTTATCGGCCTGGATCAAAAAACCGGAAAATTTAAGTTAAGCCGTAAAGTGCTGATGCCGAAACCTGAGGGAATTCAACGGTCCAGGGAAGACGGGGACAGACCTTAATCCATCTAACTAAACATATTAATCCCGCGAAGAGCGGGATTTTTTTATGCAGACATATATTGAGGTACACATTACCGGACTAAGTATTGAGACTAAGGACATTCTGATCGCCAGACTTGCTGACCTTGGTTATTACGGTTTTCTCGAGGAAGAAGATAACCTCAAAGCGTACATCAATAAAACGCAGTTTAGCGGGGTGGCCCTCAATGAACTCTCTCAAAAAATGTCATTCGCATTTACTACCAGTGAGATTCCGGAGATCAACTGGAATGCTCAATGGGAATCTTCCTTTGAACCCGTTTTAGTGGACGATTTCGTAGCAGTTAGGGCTGATTTTCATAACGTTGTGAAAAATGTTGAATATGAAATTGTGATTACGCCAAAAATGAGTTTCGGGACCGGGCACCATGCCACGACTTTTCTAATGATGCGTGAAATGAAAAATCATGTGTGGCTAAATAAAACAGTGTTGGATTTCGGAACGGGTACGGGTATCCTGGCCATCTTAGCTGCTAAATTGGGAGCAGGCCGGATCACCGCCATTGATAACGATCCATGGTGCATTGAAAATGGCCATGAAAACCTTCTTCGTAACGGTGTATTGAACGTAGAGATGGTATTAAGTGGGGAGTTAACTCCACAAAAGACCTTTGACATTATATTGGCCAATATTAATAAGCATATCTTACTACAACATGCACAAGTTTTGATAGACAGCCTGCCAAAAGGAGGCAAACTGATCATGAGCGGACTCCTGGAGAATGACCTTAAGGAAATCAAACAGGCTTATCTCCGGTTAGGGGAGCCCTTGAATATCAGGACGAAAAATAATTGGCTATTAATCTCGTTTATGAAGTAGCATCGGAATTGTAGGTTATTTTTAGTTTAGTATATTTGCAACCTGACTGTTAAGCCTTTAGATAAATGAATGAAATTGGCCTTATAATACTGGCATACTTTCTTGGATCCATTCCCACCGCGGTATGGGTAAGCAAAGGTGTGTTCGGTATTGACATCAGGGATTACGGGAGTGGAAATGCCGGTGCAACCAACACCTTCAGGGTCCTGGGTTCGCGCTGGGGCACTCTGGTAATGCTCGTTGATATGTTGAAAGGCCTTCTCGCTGTTAAGCTTGCATTGATTCTTCCATACTACGTTGTCAATGATTTTGCACGGACCAATTTCCAGATAGGACTTGGCCTGGCAGCCGTTGTTGGTCATATATTCCCACTTTGGGCTGAATTTCGGGGAGGTAAAGGTGTGGCTACATTATTCGGACTGGTACTTGGCATTTCTCCGTGGACAGCCCTTAGTTGTGTTGGTGTTTTTCTGCTGGTGCTTTATGTGACAAGGTTTGTGTCCCTTAGTTCTATTCTCGCCAGTTTAGCTTTCCCCATATTCATTCTGGTGATCTTTAATGTACATAACGAGACCTACCGTTTTTTTGCTATAGCTGTTGCTCTGATGGTTATCCTGACCCACCAGAAGAATATTACCCGCCTTTTGAGAGGCAGCGAAAGCAAGGCTCCAATATTCAAGTACAGGGATAGACGCAGGGAACGAAGGATGTAATTCTCCCCAGATTCTTCTAATCATTGATCAGCTTTAACGAAACAGATTTAAACCGCATTAACTTTTAGCGTTCTAAATACTTTGAATACCCTAAGTGGTATCTATCTTGTATATATACCTTTAAAACCGTATAACAATGTTTAGGAATATTCTAATCTTATGTACGTCTTTTCTGTTCCTGACTTCTTGCCAGAAGAATTCAATTACCGGCAGACAACAACTGATACTGGTATCAGAAGCAGAGCTTCAGCAGATGTCTACCCAGCAATACCAGTCTTTTCTTAGCCAGAACAAGGTCGTCACATCCAGTGGAGGCCGTGATGCCGAAATGGTAACCAGGGTGGGTGGCCGTATATCCCGTGCCGTCACAGATTTTTATAGTAAACAGGGTAAAGCCGAATTGCTGAGTGGTTATAAATGGGAATTTAACCTGGTCGATGATAAGGCCGTGAACGCCTGGTGTATGCCTGGCGGCAAGGTGGTTGTCTACACAGGATTGTTACCTGTGACTCAGAATGAAGCCTCACTGGCCGTGGTGATGGGTCATGAAATTGCCCACGCGTTGGCACTGCATGGCAATGAAAGATTAAGCCAGGGACTGGTGCAGCAACTTGGTGGTGTAGCCCTGGCTGTGGCTGTCTCGAGCCAGCCGGCTCAAACACAGGAACTTTTTATGCAGGCCTACGGCATAGGATCCACAGTGGGTGGAACGCTGCCTTTTGGACGTAAACAAGAGTTGGAAGCCGACCGGTACGGACTCATTTTTTCCGCTATGGCAGGATACAATCCCCAGGAAGCGATAGCATTTTGGGAAAGAATGGCAAAAGTGGGTAATGCGGCGAATAAACCGCCGGAGTTTCTAAGTACTCACCCGTCTGACGAGACACGTATCCGTAACGTTAGGGAGTATGCTAAGGAAGCCGCAAAATATTACAGACCAAGGTAGATAGTAGTAAATTCTCTTGGAATTAATGTTTTCTTAACGTAGCTTTGCAGTCTCAAACCCTTAAAATTGTTGAAGCATGACGCAAACGGTGTTAGAAAAACTTCAACTCAAAGAAGAGAAGAATCTACTGATTCAGGGTTTACCCTCCTCTATTGAGAAGCAATTTACTAAGATCTCGTTTTCCAAAAGCGTTACTCCATTGCTCAGAAGTCGAAAAATCGACTTCGCCCTCGTATTTGCCGTTAACCAAAATCAGTTAAATGGTATCATGCTGGAAGTTTTGCCGGCACTGCACGATGTGGGTAAACTTTGGATCGCTTATCCCAAAGCAACGTCCAAAATTGTGAGTGACCTAAACCGTCACTGCACCTGGGCTTGTTTGAAGGCTAAAGGACTGGAATCTATTTTTGAAACACCCTTAGATCACGTATGGACTGCCGTTAGGTTTGGCCGAAAGGGTGAAATGATGGAAATGTGTCAGGAGGAGATTATGGAACTACAAGCCCAAGCTTAACCTATTTCACGATCACTGTACCCATCAGGGTGACCAACTGCATTTCCAGTTGTTTCAGATGCTGATGTGTTTCCACCAGGTTCATCTGCTCCTCGGGATCGGTGCTTTTTTCCATGTCACGTTGATTTTCTGCAATAAGTCGCTTAATTTTTCTAATCTTGAGGTAGTTCATGCAGGATATGACTTCATCCCGATAAAGGTCTTCACGTGTGAAGATTTTTCTTTCATATTTTTCCTGCCAGTTCGGGCTTACTTCATCATTTGAATTATCCATTAATGAAACCGCCAGCATATTTAACTGCAAGTCCTGGTGATACAGAAAACTTTTAGCATTGGGTTCAATTCCCTGATCATACCATTCCTTATAAACGGCAACGATCTTCAGCAATTGTTGGTTGTCGATAAGTTCATTGAGTCCATTCTGTTCGATTTCCGCAAACAGGTGATTGGCAACCGTTATATCATTGTCCCAGGGAAGGATGCCAAATTCCAACAGGGCCCTTACCATAGCACGTTCCTGCAATTCATCACGGAACAATAGTTCGAAAGTTTCATCTCCCGGTACTAGTTCTTGTTGCGCTTCAGTTTCAGGCGTATTAAAAGGCTGTTTTTTTTCCTGGATTTGCAGGCGCTCCCGTATGTGCTTATTGACCAGGGCTGTCAATCCACCTTCATCTATTTTCAGGAGTTCAGCACATCGCTGGATATAGTCCTGCTGCCGGGTAAAGTCTTCGGCCTTATTGATCCGGGCAATAGATTCAGCGATCTGGTTTACGACAGATGATTTTTTTGCGCTGTCGTTACCTGCATCTTTCAGCGCTATTTCGAGTTGAAAAAGGATAATGTCTTTCCTGTTCTGATCAATAAATGTCCGAAAAGCTGTTGACCCGATCCGTTTAACATAACTATCGGGATCTTCATTGTCAGGGATTAGTACAAGCTTTACATTGAGGCCTTCTTCCAGGGCAAGGTCAAGTCCCCTGGCAGCGGCTTTGATGCCCGCATTGTCACCGTCATACACAATGGTGAGGTTATTAGTGTACTTTCTGACCAGCCTGAGCTGGTCGATAGTGAGCGATGTGCCGCCCGATGCCACCACGTTTTCGATGCCTGCCTGATGAAGCGAGATCACGTCTGTATAGCCCTCAACCAACAGGCATTCGTTATGCTTATCTATAGGCTGACGGGCGAAAAACATCCCGTAGAGTAATTTACTTTTTAGGTAGATTTCATTTTCGGGGGTATTGATATACTTGGGCGCGCGGTCATTCTTTCGAATAAGTCTGGCACCAAAGCCCAGCACCTTGCCGCTTTGATTGTGAATTGGAAAAATGATCCTTCCGCGATAATTGTCTAAGGTTTTATTGTCGCGAACTACAGCAAGCCCGCTTCGTTGTAAAAGTTCAGGGTTATACTGCGCTTCTAATGCAGCTTTTGAAAAAGCCAAGCCGTCTTCGGGGCAATACCCTAGTTGAAATTTTCTGATGGTCTCCTCCCTGAAATCCCTTTCTTTCAGGTAGCCAAGTCCCGATGCCTGTCCTTCCTCAGTGTCAAATAACGTATGGCTGAAAAACTCCTGCGCAAATTTATTCAGGATGAATAAACTATCGGCCATCTGCTGTTGCTGCCGCTGCTCAGGATTCCTGAATTCTTCCTCTATCTCTACGTTATACTTTGCTGCCAGCCATTTAAGTGCGTCTACATAATTGTATTTCTCATGCTCCATAATGAAGCTGATAGCATTGCCCGAACGGCCGCATCCAAAGCATTTATAGATCTCTTTAGATGAAGAAACCGTGAAGGATGGAGACTTTTCGTTGTGGAACGGACAAAGTCCGAGGTAATTGGCGCCTCTTTTCTTTAATTTTACAAAACCACCAATGATTTCGACGATATCTATCCGGCTTTGAATGAGTTGTATGGTATCTTGGGGAATCATCTGGTAATAAAGGGCAAATTACTAAACAAAGACCGGCCTTCAATAAATGGACTGAATAAACGTTAATTCTTGAGCATCTGTGGAATAAGGTGCAGTTTAACCCTAAAAACATCCGCCATCATTTTGAAAACGAATTGATTGTTGAATAACAAAGATCGGATGAATATCCTGGAAAAGAATGTGAACGGACCGAAACTGAGGAAGTTTATGGCCGACTACTTCTTCCTGCTATTATTGCTGGTTGGAATAGCCGTGAACTACTATGTTGAAATGAAGGTGAACCGCGCTATCAAAAAATTCACTGCTAACCAGGAAGTAATTACGCAATACCAGCAAAATTCAGGACAGATATACCTGCTCAACAGCGGGGTGGGAACACTTGAAAACAAAGTCAGGAACTATATTATTTCAGGCGACAGCAGTATGTTGAATCGTTTCTCAACAGATGTAAAACAGCTTACACGGGAATCCGTATTATTATCAGATAACCTGCGCAAAATTGTTACTCCGGAAATAACCACAAATTATAAAAGAAGCGTTCAGCAGAAAATCAGTTTTGAGCAAACCCTGGTTCAGGCATACAGGGAAAAAGGTAGTATTGCCGCTTTTGCATTGCTGCATTCAAATGACGCACAAGCCATACAGGAAAGATTCAACCTGAATTCAGCAGTCCTTGTGGCAAAAGTTAATAAGGAAATTCTGACGATGAATAAGTTGCAGCAAAAAGAAAAGCTCGACATTATTTCGCTCGACTATGCCATGCCGCATCTGACCTCGTTCATTTTCCTTGTGATAGCAGGATTCACACTCTTCAAGATACTGCAGGTTTACAAACTCAATGAGAACCTCAGCCATGCGATGGAAAAAGAACAGGAAGCACAACTAATTAAAGACCAGTTCATGGACAATATGACGCATGAACTCAGAAGCCCGCTAAACGCCATCCTAGGGTATACCGGCCTGCTTATGAAGACCAAGATGAAGGAGAACCAGGAGAAATTCATAAAAGCTATACGTACTTCCGGTGAACTTCTACTGAACGTTATCAATGAAGTGCTGGATTACTCAAAAATGAAATCAGGGTACATCCATTTTGCCAATGAGCCTTTTAGTTTGCGCGAACAGCTTAACGCTTTGTCTGATATCGTCAGCGACAAATTGAACGAAAAAGGACTTAAGTACGAAATTGATATCGATGACTCCATACCTGACAACCTGCGCGGAGATGGCAGCAAACTATTACAGATCTTACTCAATATCACGTTTAACGCAATCAAGTTCACGCCTGTGGGCAAGATAGTTTTGAAAGCAGTTTGTGACAAAAAATCAGAAGAAAAAGTAAAGGTAAGTTTTAGTATCTCCGATACTGGTATTGGAATTCCTGCTGAAAAACTCCCCCACATTTTTGACCGGTTCTACCAGGTTGAAGACACCAATACTAAAAAGCATACGGGCACCGGACTTGGCTTATCCATTACGCAACAAATGATCACGTTGCAGGGTGGGGCCATCATGGTAGAGAGTGAAGTTGGTAAAGGCACGATTTTCACCTTTGATATGAGCTTTTCTATCACCAAAGATTTTGTATTTACCGGTAAGGATAATCTCGCAAATCAATTTGATGAAGAAGGAAATAAAAATCCTGTGTTGAACCGCAAGAAGTTCCTGCCTTCCGATATGCGTGTGTTGATCGTGGACGATAATGCATTGAACCGTGAAATGGTTTGTTTTATCCTTAAGGATATGGGTGTCCTTTTCAAGCCTGTTCCAGGTGGCCCTGAAGCGATCGAGTTGTTGCGGAAGGAGTCATTTGATGTGGTGCTGATGGACCTTCAAATGCCCGGAATGGATGGGAAAGAAACAACCCGTAAGATCCGGAATGAACTACGGTTGTCCGTCCCCATTATCGCTTTGACCGCATTCAGCCAGTCTTCTGAAAAGCAAAAATGTCTTGATGCCGGAATGGATGCCTACCTGTCAAAGCCGGTACGCGAAAAGGAACTATTTGAGACACTCGAAATATTCTCCCCTGTTGGTGGTGTTACTGAAAAGCTGATTGATATGAATTACCTCAAGGGAATTGCACGCAATAATGAGGAGTTTATTGAGTCAGTTATCCTTAGGGTTGCCGATACACTGCCAGGCGATATTGCCATGCTGAAAAAAGCTGTGGAAGAAAAAGACGAGGAGAAAGTAAACAACCTTTCACATGATATGAAAACTACATTTGCTGTTTTGGGCCTGGGTGATTCCATTGCTGAACCCATCGCCTACCTGGAAACCTGGAAAGCGGCAAAGCAAAGCAGTATTAGGGCCATGAAGATGGTACAGGTAATTGAAGTCGCAGGAGCCGAAGTAACTTATCAGATTCTCGAAAATTTTTCTCCCGATACTACCGGGAACTTAGTTAAAAAAGATCTCATCTAAAAAAAACCAGGCCTTTTGTCCTTTTCCGCTATGCCATTTGGGAAGGATTTTAATTGGGTAAGCAATTATTCTGAAATATCTGAACGGGCCATTAATACTTGCTTTATGTGCTTGAATGGCGTCTGGTTCATACGCCGCCGGTTGCTTTGGGAAAACGGTAGAAACAAGTTTTAATCTCGCTGAATCCTGTCCGGCCCAGATTTCAATTCGTTGAGGTGGCATCACGAATGCACCAATGTTTTTTGCGGCACTTACAACAACTTCCCGAACGCTGATGGCATCACTGAAATAAAACTTCGCGTCAAAATAACCCTCACGGTATCCGAGCCAGTCTGCCCGAAGGTTGGACGTTTCACCTTTTTTTCCATCAATCAGGGTTTCAACCCCATTGGCCATATACTGTTTGTCAGGAGGAACTAATAATCTGCACATAAAGGGTGCGTAACCCTTCGCAAAAAAGCTGAAATCAGATACCCCGCTCGCCATCCAGCCATTCTTTACCGCGATAGCTTTTAGCTGCGTGGCATTATCAATAGCGATTCCTTTGCTATACACGGCCGAAGTCAGGCTATCTGGTGTACTGCCGTCTTTGGTATACCTGATGGTAACACCAGGCATCGGATGTTTAAAAAATACAGAATCATTTCTGCCCATTACCCTAAGCTCATCATTCTTTAATTGGGGAGGCGTTAGTTGAAGGTGTTCTGTAGTATCCGGAATGTAACCGTAATTCCAGGATATATCAGCATATCGTTTCTGGAGTTCAGCAATTTCCTTTATTTCTGTTGCCGTATTCCAGCAAAATATTTTGCTGACATTTTTCATTTCAGCCAGATCCACCAACTGAGCTTTTTTTACCGCCGTGCCTGCAACAGAGATAGTATTTAATTTTTTGCAGTTTCGAAGCAAATGAAAATTTTTCCCGGTAATCATCGAGCCATTGAGGCTTAGGTATTCAAGGTTTTTAAACCTGGTAATAATGTTTAGGTCTTCATCTTTTACCGGCATATTGCTAAGGTTCAATTCAACAAGCTGGTCACTGATTTTTTCCAGCGTTGCCAGCCTGCCAACATCAAAGCCGTCGCGGATAAAAAAATCTGCCCTGAGTGCAGGTGAACCGTTCGCAATAGGCTGGACAGTAAGATAGGGCGACTGTAATAGTAGAATTTGTGAAGGCCTGGCGGCAGCAAAAGAATAAATTTTTGAAGTCTTTTGCGGATGAACTAAAGAAGATGCTAAAATACGGAATGAATCAGTAGGTGCAAGGCTCGCAAAAGTTATTGTAGTGCTTGCGCCATTTTTGATCCACGCATGTAATAATGCTATTTCACTTTCAGTTAGCTGTGGTTTTCCTTTAGGCGGCATATGTTTTTTATTGTCCTCTTCCAGTACAACACGCTGTATAATATGGCTGTTTAGCGGATCCCCTGCAACCAATATGTGACCATGCTTTCCACCTTCCATGATCGATGATATGGACGTCAGTACAAGTTCTCCTTTAGCCTTTTTTTCATTGTGGCATGAATAGCATTTTGCCTCCAGAACAGGTTCTACCACGGCATCAAATACGGAACTGCTGTCCGTAATGATCTTTTGTATTTTCTTTTCATCCATGGAATAACTCAGGTATTCTTCACCGTGAGTAAGGCTTGCGCCGTAATGGCCTCCGGCCAGCAATACCGGCAACAGCAAAATTATGCCCAGGCTAATGGCGGTTACCTGTTTACCGGGTGTGTAGCTCCAGGATAATATGGCTGCGATTATACTGATCGCAACGCCGGACCATTGGTGATTAAATAATAAGTGCTCATCGTAAGTTCCTGACTTACTTAAGAATAGTCCGGATATGGCGGCCAGCGCTGCAGTTACAGCGCCAAGGTGAAACAACCAACTGATAAGTTCACCGGGGTGATGTTCAAATTTTTGTCGAAATAAATATATGACTACAGTGATCAACAGGATACCTATCGGAAGGTGCAATATCAACGGATGAAGCTTTCCAGCAAATAGTAATGGCGCGGGAAGTTTTAGTTTGTCTGAAAAAAATGACAGGAAAACTAATAAGGAATTTAAAGACAGTAATATATACCGGGTGAGAAGGGTGGTGGATCTCATATCTTTTTTTTACGCCATTATGCCTTCCACCAGCTTTCCTTCAACATCTGTAAGCCTGTATCTTCTGCCAAGGTGCTTGAACGTAAGTTGCTCATGGTTCAGTCCGAGCAGATGAAGCATAGTAGCATGAAAGTCGTGCACAGAAACAGGATCCCTGACAATGTTATAGCCAAATTCATCCGTTTCACCATATACCATTCCCGGTTTGATTCCACCACCTGCCATCCAGATACTGTAACACCTCGGATGATGGTCGCGACCATAATTATCCTTGGAAATAGTACCCTGGCAATAATTTGTCCGGCCAAATTCGCCGCCCCAGATGACCAGTGTCTCATCTAGCAGGCCCCGTTGTTTAAGGTCTTGTACTAGTGCGGCAGATGCCCTGTCTACGTCCTTTGCCTGCATCGGCATTTCGCCTACCAGATTACCGTGCTGGTCCCATCCCTGGTGATATAACTGTACAAACCTTACACCAGCTTCCGACAGTTTTCTGGCCAGCAGACAATTCGCGGCAAAGGTTCCCGGAACAAGTGAATCCGTACCATACATCCGGATGATATGTTCAGGTTCACGTGAAAGGTCGGTAAGCTCCGGGACAGCTGTTTGCATTCTGTAGGCCATTTCATATTGCCTGATCTTGTTGTGTATCTCAGGATCGCCAAAATGGTTGAACGACATTTCATTGAGTTTGCTCAACTGATCAAGCATCCCCCTTCGCGATGACTTGTCCTGGCCTTCCGGATTATTCAGGTAAAGTACAGGATCATCACCGCTGCTGAATACAACCCCCTGGTGAACACTGTCCAAAAAACCATTGGTCCAAAGTTTTGAATACACACCCTGGCCGTTTCCTTTACCCTTTGATAACAATACACAAAATGAAGGCAGATTTTTGTTATCACTTCCCAAACCGTAACTCAACCACGCGCCCATGCTTGGCCTGTTGCCCTGTTGTGCGCCGGTCTGAAAAAAGGTGAGGGCGGGATCATGGTTGATGGCGTCAGTATGTACTGTCCTTACGATACAGATATCGTCTGCGATGCTTCCAATATGCGGAAAGAGTTCACTGATCCATGCGCCCGATTGTCCATGCTGCTTGAATTTGAAATGTGAACCCACCAGTGGGAACTTATCCTGGTTCGCCGTCATGCCGGTTAACCGTTGTCCCATTCTTATCGATGCAGGAAGGTCCTGCCCGGTCATGGTATTCAACAATGGTTTATAATCGAAACTTTCCAACTGTGACGGTGCACCATTCTGGAAAAGGTAAATAACCCTTTTTGCCTTCGGCGCAAAATGAGGCAGGCCAATGGGCAGAGACATTTCATCTGCATTGTTACCGCTGAATATTCCAGGTGCCAGTAATGAACCAAGGGCCACAGAACCGAGCCCCAGCGATGCACCCGCAAGAAATCTTCTCCTGCTGACGTTAAGACGGTATTTATCGAGTTCGTTTTGCATTAGCTTTTTGTTTCACTTTCTTCCATATTATATACCGTATGTATTACCTGCATCAATGCAGCCAGTTGAACAACATCAAGTTTTTCGTCCACTGGAAATTCCCCGATATGAACAAATTTTATAGCCGACGCTTTATGTTTTGAAAATTCAGTGACCTGCTCTGTAAAGTACTGTTGCAAGATATCCATTTCCTGTTTTGCAGGCTTTCGGGAAACAATGCGCCTGAATGCGGATTCAATGTTGACATCCATCCGCGAATTTTGTTTCAACAAGTTCTGTGCAAGCACACGCGATGCTTCGAGCATTTGTGGATCATTGAGCAACACCAGTGCCTGTAATGGCGTATTCGTCCTCGTTCTTTTCACTTCGCACTGGTCACGGTTACTACCATCGAAAACAAGCATACCTGGTGGAGGAACAGTGCGTTTGATGAAGGTATACATGCTCCTTCTGTATAAACTTTCGCCGTGGTCCTGCACATATTTTGCCAGCTGTCCCCGGCCGGATGTACTGGCTTCCCAGATGCCTTTTGGCTGATATGTTTTTACACTGGGACCTCCGATTTCGGGAACCAATAGCCCACTGCTGAAAAGGACTTCATCACGCTGTTCTTCTGCGGATAGCCGTAGCCGTGAGTGCCGGGAAAGAAAAATATTGTCCGGGTCTAAAGCCTGGTTTTTTTTATTGATGATGGATGACTGGCAGTAGGTGGCAGACATCACGGTCATTTTTATCAGCTTCTTAATATCCCAGTTTTTTTCTTTGAATTCCACCGCCAGCCAGTCGAGCAATTCAGGATGAGACGGTAATTCACCCTGCATTCCGAAATCCCCTGACGTCTTTACCAGGCCGCGTCCAAATATTTCCTGCCATACCCGATTCACAAATACCCTGGCAGTAAGCGGATTTTTGTCGTCGAACAACCATTGCGCCAGCCCCAGCCTGTTTTTTTGATACTTCGTTGTATCAAAAGGAAGTATGGCAACCGGTGTTGAAAAATTCACCGTATCGCCGGGCTGATCATACACACCACGTTTCAATACCCTGGTAGTACGAACGATATTTGAATCCCGCATAACCATGACCGTTACCGGAGCGGTATCTTTTTTATTGATGAATCCCAGTATTGAATCTATCTGCTTTGTAGTGATGCGGATATTGGGAGGGTCACCCAGTGATGCCAGCGTAATATCGCCCTGGTAGCCTTTTTCAGCGACCTGGTTAAAAAAAGCGAAACTGCTGTAATAGTCTTTTTGGGTGATGGGATCATATTTATGGTCATGGCATTTTGCGCATTCGTAGGTAAGTGCCAGAAACGCTTTGGAGAAAGTGTTGGTGCGGTCTGTAACGTATTCTATCCGGTATTCTTCATCGATCACACCACCTTCCTGGGTGATCTTATGGTTACGGTTAAATCCGGAAGCAAGTTGTTGTTCAATACTGGCATGGGGGAAAAGGTCACCGGCAAGCTGCCATTGAACAAAGTCTTTGTAGGAATAGTTTTTATTAAAGGCATGTATTACCCAGTCGCGCCAGGGCCACATTGTTCTGAGTCCATCGTCCTGGTATCCGTGACTATCGGCGTAACGCGCCAGGTCGAGCCAGGGCACGGTCATTTTCTCGCCATATTGTGGAGACGTAAGCAGTTCATCCACCAATTTTTCATAAGCGTTGGCTGAGTTATCAGCGAGAAACCGGTCTTGCATACTAACCGTGGGGGGCAGCCCTGTAATATCAAAACAAACCCTTCTCAGCAACGTTTCTTTGTCGGACTGATCGGCTGGCTCGAGTCCCTGCTTCTCCATGGCAGCAAGGATAAAATAGTCTATATCATTAACGGGCCAACGCGCATTATTGACCTTTGGTAGGTCTGCTTTTTGTGGCAACAGGAATGCCCAGTGTTTCTTATATTTCGCACCCTGACTGATCCATTTCCCGATGAGTTTGATTTCCCGCTGCGAAAGTTTAAGATTAGAAGCAGGTGGGGGCATGAGGTAGGAAGTATCCAGGGAACTGATCCTGAGGTATAATTCCGAATGCAGCGGATCACCAGCAACAATGACGTGTGCAGATGGATCTTCCTTTAGTGCTGCATAGGCGCCTTCTTCCGTGTCTAACCTCAATCCTGCCTCGCGTTTTGACCCGTCTGGGCCATGACATTTATAACACCTGTCAGAAAGGATAGGCCTGATATGATAGTTATAATCAACCGTTTCGGGAATGGCATCATTGCCATGGGCATCGGCATTACGGGTAGTCAACACGATTGCACCAACCAGTACAAGCAGCACCAGAAGAATGATGACGGGTAGTTTGTTCTTACCTAGCCGAGGCCTGAATATCATGAACAGATTTTTTTAAATATACTAATTCCAGAAGCAGGATAATGACCAACATCAGTAAATAAAAAAACCTTTGACACCTAAAACGGGGTTTTTTTTATGAAAGTTTGTGTTTAAATTTATAGAGGTTCGCACCCTTACAGAAAGACCCACCTCTAGCATCTCATTTCTTAACCAATAAATGTCTCCCCATGGTGCAAACAGATCTCACACAATTAAACCGGGAGTGCGGCTCCTGGAGGGAAAATCTCCGTTCTTACCGTTCAGAATTATCTCAGTTCAGGGTAAGGCTTCAGGATGTTGTTTCTCGTCCACTGAGCCGACAGTCCATGCCTCAGGTAGAACATTACGATAACCAGATCGAGATCCAGTTAAAAAACATCAATCAGCTCAAGCATGAAATCAAGGAGCATGAACGAACCGCCGCTTGGGAACTGGGTAAAACAACAGGAAATGTAAGCGACAATACCTGGCAGCATCATGAAAAATTGCACGACAGGTATGAAGTCCTTGAACATACACTACATCATCTCAAAGAAGATTTTTCTTCATTTGTTTCAACAGCCAGTTGAACTAACCTATAAAATATATTGTCATGGCAGACTACGATACGTCGCATGTCAAAAATGTTGTCTTGCTTGGCCACGCAGGTGCAGGCAAGACCACGTTAGCGGAATGCATGCTATATGAAGCCGGTTTGATCCATCGCCGGGGTACTATTGCTGAAAAAAATACCGTTGGCGATTACCATCCGATGGAACAGGAGAGGGGGAACTCCATTTTTTCTAAAATGCTCCACACCACCTGGAAAGGCTATAAAATCAATATCATAGACACCCCTGGATTTGATGATTTTGTTGGGGAAGTGATTGCCGCCCTTCGTGTTGCAGATACCGGTGTGATGTTGCTTAATGCTGCTCATGGCGTAGAAGTAGGTACAGATATTATCTGGGAATACACAGAACAGTTTAAAACACCTATGCTGCTGGCCATTAATAAGCTTGACCATGAAAAAGCTGACTTCGATCGAACGGTACAACAGGCCCGGGATCATTTCGGGTCCAATGTGCGGGTGGTGCAATATCCACTCGACCAGGGTCCATATTTCAACAGTATCATCGACGTGCTTAAAATGACCATGTACACGTTTCCTGAAAACGGCGGAAAACCCACGAAGAAACCAATTCCTGAAGAAGAGAAAGTCAAAGCAGAAAAACTTCACCAGGAACTTGTTGAAGCCGTTGCAGTAAACGACGAAACACTGATGGACCACTACATCGAGAAAGGCGAACTCGATGAAGATGAAATGCGCATCGGGTTAAAAAAATCACTGATCAACCACGACATATTTCCGGTGTTCTGCCTATCGGCAGAAAAAGATATGGGTAGTGGAAGGCTGATGGGATTTATTGACAACGTTTGCCCAAGTGCCAACGAAATGCCTCCACAGAAAACAAAGGCAGGAGACCTGCTTCCCAGTGATGCATCTGGATCTCCCTGTGTATTTGTATTCAAGACCACGTCAGAGTCGCACGTTGGTGAACTATCATTTTTTAAAGTATACTCAGGTACCATCAGGGCTGGTATGGAACTGGTCAATGAGAACACGAATGTTTCTGAAAAAATACACCAGTTGTTTGTGCTGGAAGGAAACAAACGTATACCCGTAACCGAATTAGTGGCGGGCGACATCGGCGCAACCCTTAAGCTGCGCAATACCCACGTAAATAATACGCTTCATGCCAAGGGAAAAAATTACGACCTGAACCCGATATTATTTCCGGCACCGAATATGACGGTTTCCATAGAGCCGGTGAATAAGGGGGACGAAGAAAAACTTGCCCAGGCACTTCACACATTGCGTGAAGAGGACCCTACACTACTGGTGGAAGTGTCTCCAGAACTTCACCAGACGCTTATACGCTGCCAGGGCGACATGCACATTGCGGTGGCCAAATGGAAAATTGAACACCAGCATAGGGTTGAAGTAAGGTTCGGCCGGCCCAGGATACCATACCGTGAGACCATTCGCAAACTTGCAGAATCTAACTACCGGCATAAGAAACAATCCGGTGGTGCGGGTCAGTTCGGTGAAGTCTTCATCAGGCTCGAACCATGGTATGAAGGCATGCCTGATCCTAAAGGACTTTCCGTAAGGGGCAAGGAAGAATTGCCGCTCGACTGGGGTGGCAAGCTCGTATATTATAACTGTATAGTCGGGGGAGCAATCGACAACCGTTTTATTCCTTCCATATTGAAAGGGGTTATGGAAAAAATGTCCACTGGTCCACTTACTGGCTCCTATGTCCGCGATGTGCGGGTATCCGTGTACGATGGTAAGATGCATCCTGTTGACAGTAATGACCTGTCTTTCAAAATAGCCGGCATGATGGCATTCAAGCAGGCTTTCCAGCAGGCAGATCCGTTATTGCTGGAACCCATTTACCAGGTTGATGTACTATGCCCCGATGACCTCACCGGCGCAGTGATAGGAGACCTTCAGACGCGCAGGGCGATGCTGGAAGGAATGGATACGGAAGGGCACTTCCAGAAAATTTCAGCCAAGGTTCCATTATCTGAAATGGATGACTATTCTTCTTCGCTGCGGTCTTTATCCCAGGGCCGGGCGAAATTCAGAATGAATTTCCATGAGTATTTACCGGTACCCGGAGATATGCAGAAAAAACTCACGGAGGAATATACCCGAACAGAAAAAGAAGAGGTATAACATTTTTGCCTTACGAATATCTTGCATCCTGATGATCGTTATCAGCTATCATCAGGATGCTCTATTTTAGGTTGCATCATCATAAATTAGTGCATTAAATAAACAAATCGATATGTCCACTTACAGTAACTCTGTTAAGCATCGTGAACTTCATGATTTTGTCAATGAAATGGCTGAACTCTGCACCCCGGATAATGTTTTCTGGTGCGATGGTTCCGCAGAAGAATATGACCTGATGTGTAAGCGTCTTGTCGAGAAAGGCACCTTTATCCCGCTGAACCCGGAAAAATGGCCAAACTCATTTGCCTGTTTCTCTGATCCTTCCGACGTGGCACGCGTTGAAGACAGAACATATATTTGCAGCCGCAGAAAAGAAGACGCGGGCCCCACCAATAACTGGGTTGATCCCAGGGAGATGAAACACAGGATGCGGGAACTTTTTAAGGGATGCATGAAAGGAAGGACGATGTATGTAATTCCATTTTGTATGGGTCCGCTGAACTCGCCCATATCTAAAATCGGTGTTGAGATCAGCGACTCTGAATACGTTGTTGCCAACATGCATATTATGACGCGTGTGGGAAAAAAAGTAACGGACCAGTTAGGCGAGAAAGGCGAATACATTAAATGCCTGCACTCTGTTGGCGCACCACTTGAACCTGGTCAGCATGATTATAAGTGGCCCTGTAATCCTACTACTAAATTTATCGTCCATTATCCTGAGGACCGCTCCATAGTTTCTTATGGATCTGGTTACGGTGGCAATGCACTACTCGGTAAAAAATGCTTTGCGCTTCGTATCGCTTCTGTAATGGCGAAAGAAGATGGATGGCTTGCCGAACATATGCTGATCCTCGGCGTAGAAGATCCTAAAGGAAATAAAACGTATGTTGCCGCTGCCTTTCCAAGTGCATGTGGCAAAACGAATTTTGCCATGCTTATTCCACCCCAGGAAATGGGTGGATGGAAAGTGACTACCGTTGGTGATGACATTGCCTGGATAAAACCGGGTAAAGATGGAAGGCTCTATGCCATCAATCCTGAATATGGATATTTTGGCGTGGCACCAGGCACCAATACAAAAACAAATCCGAACGCAATGGCGGCTATCCGCAAAAACACCATATTTACCAATGTTGGGGTAACTCTTGATGGCGACGTATGGTGGGAGGGGATGACAAAAACTGCTCCTGCCGATCTTATAAACTGGCAGGGACAGAAACACGACCCTGCTTCAGGCAAAGTTGTTGCGCATCCCAATGCACGCTTTACAGCACCCGCTTCGCAATGCCCGTGCGTAGATCCCAACTGGGAAAAACCCGAAGGTGTTCCGATCAGTGCATTGATCTTTGGCGGAAGGCGCAGTACCACTGTGCCATTGGTATACCAGTCCTTTAACTGGACCTACGGAGTTTACATGGCTTCAACGATGGGATCTGAAACTACTGCAGCAGCATTTGGTGAAGTCGGAAAAGTTCGGCGCGATCCTTTTGCCATGTTGCCATTCTGTGGTTATCACATGGCAGACTATTTCAACCACTGGTTGCAGTTTGGGCGCAACCTGTCGAACCCTACCAGGATATTCGGTGTAAACTGGTTTCGCAAAGATGAAAATGGTAATTTCATGTGGCCGGGTTTTGGTGAAAATATGAGGGTATTAAAATGGATCGTTCAACGGGTGAGAGGAGAAGTTTCGGCCATCGAGAGTCCTATTGGATGGATGCCTAAATACGACGATATCGACTGGTCCGGACTTGATTTTTCCCGAGAGCAGTATGATGCTGTGATGAACGTTGACCGTGAAGCATGGAAGACGGAAATCCTCGCCCACGAAGAGTTATTTTCAAGGATGTTTGACAGGCTACCCAAAGAATATTTTTTTCTGAGGGAACTGTTGTTGTCGTCCTTATGGCGATCACCCGCACACTGGCAACTGGAACCGGAAACCGTTTAGTTAAACGAATAGTATGCGTATAATTTTTGTAAGGAATATATTTCTGCTGACCATTTCCTTATTTTATTTTACAGCGATGAGCAAAGCGCAGGCAATTGATTTCTCAAACTTCCCTGTGTACAGTGGAACAGATCTGGGACTTCGCTATACCGTTGAGCAATCTGCTTTTCGTGTATACGCACCTTCGGCTGCGGCTGTCCAGGTGTCACTTTATCACGATCCCCTGGAAGGTGAACCTTTCCAGCGTATAGATATGCAGAAATCGGATGGGGGAACCTGGACGGCCGTGGTAAATGAAGACCTGAAGGGTATTTTCTATACCTACCGGTCACGAATAATCGAAAAATGGAATCATGACGTACCTGATCCCTATGCAAAACTTGTTGGCGTAAACGGCAGGCGTGCATTGGTTGATGAGATAGCGAACGCCGATCCAAAGGGTTGGAAAAACGACGTTAGCCCACCCTTCAAAAATCCTACCGATGCAGTGATATATGAATTGCATGTAAGGGATGCCAGCATTAATGCAAATTCAGGCATACAGCATAAAGGCAAATTTATTGGTCTTGCAGAATCAGGTACCAAAAATTCCAATGGCCTGATGACTAGTCTGGACCATCTCTGGGAACTTGGGGTCACCCATATCCTCCTCCTTCCCAGTTTCTATTTTTATACCATTGATGAGACCCGGCCTGAGAAGGCTCAGTATAACTGGGGATATGATCCACTGAACTATAATGTTCCGGAAGGATCTTATTCCACCAATGCAATGGACGGACTCGCCAGGGTAAGGGAATTTAAGGAACTGATCCAAACCCTTCACAAGAATAATCTTCGGGTGATCATGGACGTTGTATAC
>JANMMA010000363.1:0-1909 GCA_031372815.1 Sphingobacteriales bacterium | reverse complement strand
GTAAACAATAGTCCTCCCGTTGTAAACATTACTAGTCCAGTAAAGAATTCTTTTTACAAAATAGGCCCAGATACCCTATACGCGTTGGAGGCAATAGTAACAGATGCTGAACATTCAGATCCACAGTTAACTTATGAATGGCAAACTACACTTAAACACAATAACCATAGCCATGCTGAACCGATCACAAACGGTAAAATATCCTCTACAATAATTTCAAGGATTGGATGCAATGGCGATGATTATCACTGGCAGGTAAGATTGACCGTAACTGACGGAGCCGGTTTATCAGTCACCGATTACGCCGACATTTATCCACAGTGCACCTCAGCACCCTTACCACTGTTATTGAAAAGCTTTTCCATAAAAAAAGTTGAAGAACGAAATCATTTGCTGAAATGGATCACGGAAGCAGAAAGCAATGTGGACTATTTTCAATTAGAAAGAAGTATTAATGGTATATCCTTTAAACCCATTGGGAACATAAAGGCCAAAAATGGATCGCGTGAAAATGAATATTCCTACCTCGATGAGAATGCTAACAGGGGATTAAATTATTACCGTTTGAAGATGATGGATAAGGATGGCAGCTGGAGTTACTCATTTATCATTAAAATATATGGAGGTCTCAAGCACGATGAGGAGTTAACAATTTCGCCAAACCCGGTGCTCTCAAAGATGACGATTGGCACCAGTTATTCTTATCGTCAAAACGTAGTCATTAGAATTTTGGATGGTACAGGAAAACCTGTGTATTCCCAAAAAGAATCCACAGTATCGGGCAACAATTCTTTCGTAATAGAAAATCTACAAGCTATCCCTCCAGGCATATATATACTCGAAATTCAGGATGAGACGAGTTCAAGGAGGAAAAAATTCATTATGCTAGAATAAGTTCAAAAAAACTGGATTGCAGCAGAAGACCTCTGTTAACCCTTCCAATTGAAATATCCTTTGGCATTATGATAGCAGATATCCTGGACAATTTTTCCGATCCAGTTTATGTCTGAGGGCAATTCGCCGTTTTCAATGTCTTCCCCGAACAGGTTACACAATAGTCTGCGGAAATATTCATGGCGTGGGAATGACAGAAAACTTCGGCTGTCGGTAAGCATTCCGATAAATCGGCTCAACAGGCCCATATTACTCAGGGTATTGAGCTGCCTGGTCATCCCCTCTTTCTGGTCCATAAACCACCAGGCAGATCCCCATTGGATCTTGCCCGCTATGGAGCCATCATTAAAGTTTCCTGTCATTGTTGCAAACACTTCATTATCCGTGGGATTTAAATTATAAAGAATTGTTTTTGTAAGCATATTTTCCTCATCAAGCCGGTTTAGAAACTTCGCCAGTGCCTTTGCCTGCGGCAGGTCGCCCATGCTATCCCATCCCGTATCCGGTCCAAGCTCTTTCATCTTACGGCCATTGTTGTTTCGCTGCGCCCCGATGTGATATTGCTGGACGAAGCCTTTTTCAAAATCCCACCTGGCAAAATAAACCAGCATGGCAGATTTGAATTTTCGGATGTCCATTACCGATAGCTGATGGCCGGCCCTGATGCGTCCAAATATGATCACCAATTCCGCATCCGTATAGTCTTCTGCATAAATTTCTTCTACACCATGATCACTTAACACACAATTATTTGCCGCAAAATAAACGTGCCGCTTTTCGAGGGCCGACAAATAATCAGCGAAACTGCTTATTGAGACATCGGCTGCTTTTTCCAGTAATGACAGGTACGCATTGAAGGTTTCAGCATTATCTACGCTCATTGCCCTGTCAGGACGAAATGCCGGCAATACTTTCACCTTCCAATGGTCTTTTGATATCCTCTGATGGTGTTCCAGTGAGTCTACAGGATCATCAGTAGTGCACAGCAATTCCACATTCATTTTTTCAAGAAGCT
>JANMMA010000347.1:0-6007 GCA_031372815.1 Sphingobacteriales bacterium | reverse complement strand
GCAACGAAGAGCGCAAAAACGATAACCCCTGCAATGAATAGAAAAAATGCTTTGAATAATACACCAATGGCATGACCTAAGCCGTTTCCTGCCCTGGTGGCAAGGGGTGAAACTTCCGAAGAAAAAGCCTGACCACGCTCGCCTACTTCTTTACTCCACTCTTTGCTTTTGTTTGAAAAATCCGAACTCCACTCTTTTGCTTTTTCACTGAATTCTGCACCAAATTTTTCTGCCCTGCCTTTCACACCCTGCAATTCTTCCTGCACTGAGTTCTTAATGCTTTCCAGGTCAACTTTCTCTCCTTTCATTTCCAGTTTTTCCGAAGCCGTTTTGGCTTCAGGAATCACAATCCATAGGATGATATAAATAAGGGTTAATGTTCCACCAAAACCACTGAATACCATATGGGGTAGACTGTCAAAGCCCCAAAAACCAAAGGCATTCCTGAATACGGAATTGATCAGACCAATGATCAGCGGCATGGCAAAAATGGCTCTCGGAATCCACACGGCAACATTAAAATAACTCGCTACACCTCCTGCTACACCACCAATGACCTTATTGTCAGGATTCCGGTACAGCCTTCTGCGGATAGAACCGGTATCCATGCCCTTCGCGGGTAATACGATCCATAAAATGATATACAACAATACACCTGAACCGAAACCGCCGAATGTGATGATCGCAAACAGAACCCTGATAATAGTGGGATCAATTCTCAGGTAGTGCGCAAGGCCCCCACAAACACCTCCCAATACTTTGTCATTCGCATTTCTGTACAAAGAACCACGGGGCTCATTAAGCGTCTGACTGCCTGCAGCAGTTGAAGAAGCTGATGATGCACTATAGGTTTTTTCTGAAGTGTTTGCTTCTGCAATATCTCCGTCAAAATCCTCAGGTCTTCCTATACTTTTGATGATGGCCTCAACGTTCACATCAGTTATACATCCGGTCTGATTCTTCTTTAGATCTTCTGAAAATAGCTCCGCTATCCTGTTCTCGATGTCGTTGATGATCTCATCCCGGCCTTCCTCATTCGCGAAATACCTCCTTAGGCTATCCGTGTAATTCTTCAATATTTCATAGGCGGATTCCTCGATCGGGATCACCCTGCCCTGGAAATTTATGTTGATTACCTTTTTCATTATCGGGGATATTTATTGGTTGTAGTTGGTTGTTGTTTCTTCTCGTGTTTCCGTATGTCCGTTCGTTGTGATATTGCTTACCGCGTTCGCCATTTCGTTCCAGGTCGACTGAAGTTCCTTATAAAATTCCGCTCCTTTGTCTGTAAGCGAAAAATATTTCCTGGGAGGCCCGCCTGTACTCTCAACCCAACGGTAGGTTAACAGGTCGGCATTCTTTAATCTCGTGAGCAACGGATAGAGGGTTCCCTCCAAAATGTGCAGGTTGGCTTTTTTCATCTCTTCGATGATATCACTTGGATAAGCCTCTGCACGCTTGATAATGGAGAGAATACAGAACTCCAGGACTCCTTTCCGCATCTGGCTTTGGGTATTCTCGATATTCATGCCTTTGGTTTTAAAATAATGTTTGCTGAATTGCCTGGGAACCGATTGTTGTCTTTGATTGTGCAAATCTTACTGATGCTTCTTTTTAATCTCCGTTCGGTCCCCCTGCTTCAATGACAATACAAATCTAACAATAAATTCAATACTATGCATTACATAGTACATAATTTTTAATAGTAGCGGCATAGGCATAGTAGTATAAATTAATATAAATAATTAATATACAGATAGTTATGGGGCAAAAGTTCGCTGATGTGAGAAATTTGAGTTGGGATGATCGGTCTAATGATGGTATGAGTGGCGGGTAACCAGCGAAAAAAGTCTACTGGGAAATAGTCAGCATTAATAAATTGATGTAAGTCTCTAAAACATTTGAATAATGATGGATGATTGCTTAATTGGTATTCAGATGGTCTCCTTTCAGAATCATTTTAATTGCCTTGACAATTTTCTCAGCGCGTGTATCAGGTTGTTTTGCCCTATATATCCAATCAATAAAGGCTTTCTGCTCGCTTTCAGAATAGGTTAAAAAAAGCTCTTTCGCAATGGGTTCGTCATTGAGACAATGTTGAAATTCTTCTGGAATTTCTATCGGATCATGGTCTGCATATAAAATAACGCGAACAGTATCACCGGCTATCTTCCCGATCTTTTTACGAATTTCTGCTTTAACCGGAAGAAACAACTTTCCATTACCCATTGGCATCAATCGGTGATGCTTCAACTCATAATGATCAATGAATCCTTTCACCTTTACCCAGCCAAAATGTGTTTTTTTATCTTGAATCACTTCGGGAATTGCAGCATAGGTCCAACCACCCTTTCCCGGATATTTTTGCAGGACATAGGAATTGTTTACCAATAGTATAGATGATTTCTTATTCAAATGGGCTTGATATGAGTTGTCCTGCGGCATACTGGTAAATATCAATAGTCCTGGTAAGATACCAAAAGATGCCAACAGCAGTGCTTAGCAAAAATACCAACCAGATATTCTTACTTACATAAAAAAGGGACATAAATCATTGATTTATGTCCCAATTATATAGCAGCTTAATGTCTTTGTATATAAATTCTGACCTTATTTAAGAACGTGTTACAGCCTTACAGTCAGGCCAAATTTTCCGCCCGAGAATGCATTACCACCACCAAATTCAAGATTGACGCCCACTTTTTTAGAAAAGTAATAGCGTGCACCTACTTGTGCTCCAAGTCCTAATCCGGAAGTATTATCACCATCATAACCATCAGGAGAACTCCAGGAATAAAATCCCAGGTTAAGTCCGGCATAAACATCCCACTTTTCCTGTATGTTAAGCAGGGTATTGAAGTGGTAGTTACCGTTCGCAGATATCCCGAAAACATTATGTTTATACTTGTTAGAGTTCCAATTTTCATTGTAAGAACGGTACGAAAGTTCTCCGCCAAGCGTGATGTTCTTTGCAACACCAAAATCAAATCCACCGTATATCGGAATTCCATTATTTGAAAAGCCAACACCGAAATTCAATTGAGCTTTACCTACTGGTAAAGGATTCTGACCGTACGAAGTTGCCATGATAACAAAAACACTGACCAATGTAATTACTGTACGTTTCATTTTGTTTGTTTAGGTTTTTTTACTTGATTTACCATAAGTAGGAACGAAATAGCCGTTAAATTATTATTTGCGCTCTGTACTGATTGACTTTATCTCCTCGACCAGACTGTTCAGATCACGATTAAATGATTGCTTAAACAGTTGCCAGTTGGTCTGACATTACCTCTGGAGTCGGATTCTAAGGTTTTCGTTGCCTTGCACCAGTTTTTTAATTTATATTCCCATAATGCTTACCCATCTTGGCAAATACGCTTTTGTAAACTGCATCTTTCAGTTCAGCTTCGGGAGCACAAGGCCATTGAACACACTTTTCCTGGCAGCCATTTTTTCTACTTCGTCAATTTTTCTCGGTGCAGCAATGGACATGTTTTCACATCTGTTCTTACCGATGACCACATCATCTTCTATCCTGACGGCAATATCCCACCATTTAGCATCGCAGGGACTCCCCTTCGGTATGTAAATACCTGGTTCAACAGTTATCACCATATTTTCTTTTAATATGCGGCTTACATTTTTATCATGAACATCCAACCCCATATGATGTGAAACGCCGTGCGGATAATATTTTCGCACATCTTTTAAATCTGTAATAATGCCCAGCTTTAATAATCCGTTCGCCAATACTTCAGTAGCTCTATCATTGAGTTGCCCAAATGGAGTTCCCTCTTTGCAGATCTTGAAGACTTCTTCCTGGGCATCAAATACCAATTGGTAAATCGCTTTCTGCTCAGCATTAAATTTACCATTTGAAGGAACTGTTCGGGTAACATCAGCAGAATAACCGTGGTATTCGCTGGCTACATCCATTAGGACCATTTGTCCATTCACCTTTGTCATATTGTTCTCTTCATAATGCAAAATGCATCCATTGGCTCCCGCTCCAACAATTGGAGGATACCCTTCTCCCTCAGCGCCATATTTGTAGTGAACATATTGATGAAGTCCTGAAAGTTCCGTTTCTGACACCTCAGGTGTGATGGCTTTCATAACTTCTGCGTGAGCCACAGATGAAATAAAAACAGACTTGCGGAGAAGCACCAGTTCCTCAGGCGTTTTGATTTCGCGCAGGGAAGAGATTAGTGTGTTATATTCCTGTGTTGCAATGGGATTGGATCTGATCTTTTCCTTAACCGATGCCAGGGTTGCGGAGTCGGGATGATTGATCAGTTCGGCAATGACCGCGTCATTCTTAAATTCCAGGTCCGTTGACTCGGACTGCATGCTTTTTAGTCTATCCACCCTGGTAGAAAGATTCGACGGCGTGGTGTAATTGGCAATAATATTATATGCCATCGCTGTACTCCGGCTCTGCTGGGGTTTCACTCTGGCTTTTTCCATGAATGTTTTCATGGCTGTCTGCAATACACCTGCGCCAATATCATCTGGCAATTCATCATATAAAACCATTGAAAACGATGTAAAATCCACAGGTATTTTGCTAAATTCATCACTGTTAAAAACCATATTGACACCGAGGTTTTTTTTCACTCCTTCCACACCGAGCCTTCTTCCTGTCCACTGTTCACTTACCGCATTTCGCTTGCGGACATACATGATCTCATTATAACTATTACCATCTTTTTGTTGCATTTCCTTAAAAAGTATTAACACTGCATCAGGTTCCCGATAACCCGTGAGATAATATAAATCTGGATTTGGATGGTACACATAATTGACGTCTTTCGAAAAAATCCTTTCCGGATAGGCAAATACAACGGCGACTGAATTTGCCGGCATCATATTGCGAAACGCTTTACGTCTTCCTGCATGAAATTCTTTTGAAAGATAATCCGTGGGCAGCCTTTCCTGGGCGTCAGTAGAAATGGTTATTAAAAACGATATTACAATTATCACTGTCCTGCAACTAAATAAAAAACTATTATTCATCTGTTATTCTATTACGATGCAATCATAAATGCATCAGATTAAAATTAGAATTTATTTGATTAATCGCATGCCAACGATTTTCAGGCCACTTTCTTTACCATCTAAAACAGCAATTCCAGGCAAGTTTGCCCATTCCTCAAAACCTGCATGTTGAAATAGTTTAAGGCTGCGCTCATTATGTGCAAAGATGAATCCCAGTAAGGTTTTAATAGAAAACTCAGGAGCTTTCAAAATGCAGTACTCCAGCACTTTCCTCCCCAGGCCTTCACCCCTGAATGACTCGTGAAGATATATACTTATCTCGGCCGTAGCATTATACGCCGGTCGTCCGTAAAAATTTTGAAAACTTACCCACCCTATCATATATTGTTCATCATTTTCGATGACCCATAACGGTCTTGTCATGGGATTATGTTCATTGAACCACGGCAGCCTGCTTGCTACAGTTACTGGTTCCGTATCAGCAGTTACCATCCTTGAAGGAATGGTTGAATTATAGATCTCTACAATTTTTTCGAGGTCCTGTTGAATTGCGTTACGGAAAATCAATTGCATATCTTGAGGTTATCATTCGCACAGGCAAGGGTCTTTGATTTTTAAGATCATGTGAATTGTTATATATTCTCATGATCAGGCTTTTCTATGAATAGCAATGGTGGTAGGTAACCCATCCAGGCTTTTCAAATTATTCTTTTCTATATACTCATTCAGGCCTTCCGGTCCCTTAGTCTCCGCCCATTCGAAATGAATGTCCCTTTCACCCAGGTAATTATACATAGGAACTCCAAATCCACAAGAAGTCTGAACCAGGTCCACATCCACAACAATGATCTGCCTTGTACTAGGATAGATCTTAAAATGAGCTGAATACTTTTCCCATTCGTCCGACTCCCTCAATACCGTAAAACCTTTCCCATATAATCGCAAAATATTGGGCGTTGCGTCAAAAGAACAAAACATGATGGTAATCCTGCCATTTTCCAGCGTA
>JANMMA010000336.1:0-7182 GCA_031372815.1 Sphingobacteriales bacterium | reverse complement strand
TCTTATTACGTCCCTATGCTTTGTGGTAAGCGCTTTCTCACAAACTGGTAAAGCTGTTGATAAGGTGGGCCTTATGGCGGATAAACTGGAACCTAAAGTAGTTAACTGGCGTCATGATATACACGAACATCCTGAACTGGGAAACCGGGAAACCAGGACTGCAGCATTAATTGCCAATCACCTGAAATCCCTGGGCATTGAGGTTAAAACTGGTGTGGGTTATACAGGTGTAGTAGGCATATTAAAAGGAGATAAACCCGGACCGGTTGTTGCGTTGCGCGCAGATATGGATGCACTTCCTGTAACAGAAAGAAACGCACTGCCTTATGCCTCCAAAGTCAGAACAACATTTAATGGCCAGGAAGTTGGTGTGATGCATGCCTGCGGACATGACACACATGTTGCCATTTTAATGGGTGTTGCTGAATTGCTGTCATCCATGAAAAAGGATCTGAAAGGCACGGTTAAGTTCATTTTTCAGCCTGCAGAAGAAGGCGCTCCACTTGGTGAAGAAGGCGGAGCAGAATTGATGATCAAAGAAGGTGTAATGGAAAACCCAAAAGTTGATGTCATTTTTGGCCTGCATATCAATTCTCAAACAGAGGTTGGAAAGATCGGTTACAGACCAGGCGGTTCACTGGCCGGTGTAAATGATATGCGGATCGTGGTTACCGGCAGGCAGGCCCATGGTGCCTCACCCTGGTCATCGGTAGATCCGGTTGTTGTGTCGGCCCAGATCATCAATAACCTGCAGACCATAGTAAGCCGTAATGTGAATGTTACTGAAAATGCCGCAGTGGTCACTATAGGAACTATAAACGGGGGAGTGAGATCTAACATTATTCCCGAGACCGTAGAAATGACAGGCACCATAAGGACACTTTCTGACGCTGACGAAAAAATGGTGATCGAGAGGATCCGGCAGATTGCTGTTAAAACAGGCGAAGCAGCAGGCGCAAAAGTTGAAGTAACTATTCCCTACACATCTCATTATCCAATTACCTTTAATGACGTTGCCCTTACCGAGAAAATGTTACCCAGTCTTCAGAAGACAGTAGGTTCAGCAAATGTAATACTGAGGCCTGCAGTAACCGGGGCGGAAGACTTTTCATTCTTTCAGCAAAAAGTGCCGGGATTGTTCATCTTCCTTGGTGGAATGCCGGTGGGGAAAGATCCGAAAACAGCTCCTTCGCACCATACTCCCGATTTTATAGTAGAAGACAGTGCGTTGAAACTAGGCGTGAAAGCCCTCACTAATTTAACCCTGGATTATATGCAGGTAAAATAATGTCATCACATTGTTACAAACCGGAATAAACCACCTACATCTGTATACCGATCTTACGCATTAAGATGCTTGCATTCATGCTCTGGCAAATACCGTCTTTTAATTTAAAATCAAAAAACAGTTCCTCTCCTTTTACCTGTACATCGAAATGGTAGTTTTGTATGGCTGCAGGATATTTTGTTGCCAATGATCCCAATTCAACGTCGTGGGTTGCCAACATGGCAACTGCATCCTGGCGGATCATCTGTTCAATGAGTGCTTCTGACCCGGCATGACGATCAATTGAGTTAGTGCCCCGAAGTATTTCATCCATCAAAATCAACATCCTTGTTCCCTGGTTCACTTTGTCAATAATAGTTTTAAGTTTTTTCAGTTCAGCGTAAAACGTAGACGTATTCTCCGCAAGATTATCAGCTATGCGCATACTGGAAATGACCTGTACATGTGACATGGAGAATGCTGTTGCACATACAGGAGATCCCATCATAGCCAACACCGTATTGATGCCAACACTTCTCAGGAAAGTACTTTTCCCGGCCATATTGGAACCTGTGATCAACATAATTTGCCCGGTTCCATTCAGCACTGTGTCATTGACCACCCTTTTGTTTTCAGCAATCAAGGGATGGCCCAATCCTGTTGCATTAAAATGAAAATAATCATCCACTACATCAGGAAAACAAAAACTATCATGGTTATAAGCAAAGGTCGACAAGCTCACCAACAAATCTGTTTCGGCCATTGCATTGATCCAAAGTGCAACGTTGGTTTTGTTTTTCTTTTTCCACGCTAATAGGGCGATCAGTTGCCTGATGTCCCATAGAAAAAATATATTGAGCAGTGGGTTAACCAGCAGGTTCAAACGCATATCGAACCGATTGAGCAATTGTTTTAGCTGATAAAAAGCGGCCCCTGCACTATGTGCTTCTTGCGTAATGGCTGATTTATATCGGTTGATCAATGGATCGGACCAGTTTGACCGTTCAAAATGATGTAATTGCTTATATAGAGAATTTACCTCTGGAAGAATTCTCGACAGATAACCGTGACTTGCATTTACCGCTTTTACCTTGAAGCCAGAAAAATAAAAGTATGCTATCATTAAAAATATAAACAACGAAAATGGAATATATCCTGACAGAAAAAAAAGCAGTGTTCCCACAGATATGACTGGAAATATATATAGTAAAATATTCCAGATGGTTGAGGTGTGGTCCTCAGAAAGTTCAAGCCACTGAGTGATTTTATTTTCCGTATCCACTGAGAAACCCTCAGCCATACCGATGGCCTGCCATTGTTGACGCCATGCTGTTGTTGTACTCATCTCCTTTACAGCATACTGATATTCCGATATATTTTTCAATTCAAGCGGATGTTGAAAACGCCTCGCCAGTAGTGCCCTACCCTGCTCTGACGTGCAACGGTTTACATACTGAAACAGTGAAAACTTTCCGAAAATATCAAGGTCTGCAGCATAAGCATGCTCAGGAATCTCAAGATTTTTACCATCGTATTGATTTCCATAGTCGCCCTGCATGATCTGCAATTCAGACAGATTTACTTTTCGCAGGTATTCCAGGTAACTGATCTCCTGATCATTATTAAGATCCTTTACAACAAGCCATAGAAAAAAAATGACCACTACAATCATACCAGCAAGAAATAAGAGCAACTGTCCTGGAAGAAACAGATAAATAAGTCCTGCGGGAAAAATGATCATGGAAAGCCGGGCCCAACCCAGGCGGTTTCGTTTTCGCTGCAGTGCATTAAGCCTTTCATCACAGCTAACGACGTTACTTGCGTAGGTTACTGCCGGCGCCGGACTCTCTTTCATATGGCAAAACTACTCAATTGATACGGATCACTATTCTTTGTCTGGCTTGTTGAAAATGCCGATCTCACTAATCGTTGGAGAAACAGGACAATTTTCAATCCTGATCCTAACTTTCTTTGTGCGTAAAGTCGGCACTAACAATATCCTTGCACTGCCAATACTGGTTGCTTTAGCTATTTCCTGCCAGCCATCAGGTGTCCACACATCTACACCAAATGCCTCCACGCGCTGGCCGAGTTTTATGTTTTCACGGATCCGTAACAGGTCAAATTCCTGGTCTTCTTTCCATTCCAATATAATTTCTGCCTGGTGAATGCTGTCGTCGGTGGACCAATAACTATATCGGTCGCCATCCTGGATCCTGGATGCACTAAAGAAGCCGTCGACAGATTTTCGGGTATTGCTGGCTGTTATAGTGGCAGACTTTGCCAGATCCTGTTGAAATGTTTTTTGCAAATAGCTTCCGAAGTTTGAAAGTGACTTAATGTCGTTTTCGTGCAGCCGTCCCCGTGTGTCAGGTGCTATACCGAGGTCAAGACATCCACCCCTTCCAACTGATTTAAGATAAAGATCAAACAACTGCGAAGCAGATTTTACTTTATCGTCCTGCTCCGGATGATAAAACCATCCTGGTCTCAGTGGCACATCACATTCCGCAGGTATCCAGAACTTACCATTGCGGGTACCCGTGGGGGAATTGTCGTATTTCATGTCGCCAGGGCCCACCTTGGTTTTTCCATCTTCGGGTATAGGGGTAAATGTTGCCCACGAAGTTTCGCCCGCCTCCCCTTTTTCGTTTCCAACCCATCTCACATCAAGCCCCATATCACTGAAAATGGTGGCCGAGGGCTGTAGTCTCCTGGTCATGGCCCAGGTGGTATCCCATCCATAATATACAGAACGGTCAATGGTCCGGGTTTCACGTTTTCCACCATAATATCCGTCGCCGCCATTGGCACCATCGTGCCACGACATAAATAATTTTCCGTAACCAGTATAGAGCTCTTTCAACTGTGCCCTATAGGTATTTACATATTCTGGCGTTCCATACAATGGGTTGTTCCTGTCCCACGGTGAACAATAGACGCCAAATTGCAAACCATTTTTTCTGCAGGCCTCCTCAAATGTTTTCACCATATCTCCTTTACCTTTTTTCCAGGGACTTTTGCTGATATTATAAGGCGTGGTTTTTGTTGGCCATAGGCAGAATCCGTCGTGGTGTTTGGCCACCAGTATCATCCCTTTAAAACCGCCTGCTTTCACTGCCTTAACGATCTGTTCTGCATCAAACTGTGAGGGATTGAACGTTGCCGGATCGGCATCGCCATATCCCCATTCCTTGTTTTCAAAAGTGGTTGGTGTAAAATGTACCAATACATAGGTCTCCATTTCATGCCATTTCAACTGCCTTTCGGAAGGAATAACCCCATAAGGAAGCGGAGCATTCTTTTGACCAATAACGGATAAGCATACACTAATGGTAAGCAAAAGGCTAAATATTTTCATTGGACAACTGTATTGATGAGTGTTCCTATTCTCTCTATGGTAATGTAGACAATATCACCAGCGGTGAGGGTAAAATTATCAGGTGGAACGATCCCGGTTCCGGTCATCAGGTAACAGCCATCATGAAATTCCATTTCGAGGAACAGCCATGAAACAAGTTCCTTATGGTTCCGTTTCATCTGGTCTATCGAAATTGACTGTGAAAAAATTGTCGCACCCCTCCGGTCAATTTTCAGGGTAATGATTGTAGCGGGATCGATTACGGTTTCGGAAATATACAGGCATGGTCCGAGAGAAGCACTTTGCTGGTATGTTTTTGCCTGGGGGAGGTAAAGTGGGTTTTCACCTTCAATACTTCTTGAACTAACGTCGTTGCCTATCGTATACCCTTCAATGGTTCCAAAAGAAGATACGAATAAGGTAAGTTCGGGTTCAGGAACATTCCATTCGGAATCTTTTCGGATGCGGATGTTTTGTCCGGGTCCGGCTACCCGGAAGGGCTGTGATTTGAAAAACAGCTCAGGCCTTTCTGCCGCATATACTTTATCGTAAAAGTCGCCGCCACCCGAATCTTTGGACTCCTCCATGCGTGCCTGTTTGCTCCGAAGGTAGGTGACCCCTGCGGCCCAGACTTCCTGCTTGTGGATCGGCGCATCAAATTCCACATCAGGAATAAAATCAACTTGCGTCCAGTGACTGGTCTCGCTTAGCAGGTAAGAAAACAATCCTTTCCTGTTTACAAGATGGTCCCAGTCGACGCTGTGGGTGTAAACTTTGTCCTTGTACTCTATCCAGCAATGGTTGTCTTTTTTGAATAATCTCATAACGGCATAATGATTGGTCATGGAAATTAAATCTTTCCTTAATTTCAGCCTCACCAAAACAACTATATGTTTTCACTGGAAGGAAAAACTGCGATCATTACGGGTGGTGCCAGTGGAATAGGTTTGGCCATTTCCAGGCTATTTGGCCGCCAGGGTGCCACAGTTCACCTGTTTGAAGTTAACCACGACCTTGCCCGGCAGGAAGCAGAAGAAATAAGGGCCGCTGGCGGAAAAGCCAGCGCACATGCTGTTGATATCACTGAACAAACAACAGTTAAAGAAGCCATATCAACTATTGGTGCAGGATCAACCATTGACATACTCGTCAACAATGCCGGTATTGCACATATCGGCACGGCTGAAACTACGAATGAAGCTGATTTTGACAGGGTCATGAAGGTAAATGTCAAAGGAACTTATAATTGCATCCATTCATGTATTCCATTCATGAAGGATCAAGGCTATGGAGTGATTCTGAATATGGCTTCTGTTGTAGCCAGTGTGGGCATCCCTGACCGTTTCGTGTACAGCACTACCAAAGGCGCTATTCTCGCGATGACGTTAAGCGTAGCGAGGGATTACGTAAAACAGGGTATTCGTTGTAACTGTATTTCTCCGGCCAGGGTACATACACCATTTGTAGATGGATTCCTGAAAAATAACTATCCCGGCAATGAACTCGAAGTATATAATAAACTTGCTGCAAGTCAGCCCATTGGACGGATGGGAACACCCGAAGAAATAGCTTCACTTGCATTATATCTTTGTAGTGATGAGGCAGGATTTATAACAGGATCCGACTATCCGATAGACGGAGGATTTACCCGCATCAATAACTGATTTTATTTATCTACATATGAAATTATTCAGGTTTGGCCGTTTAGGAAAAGAGAAACCGGGCGTAATATGGAACAACCGTAAAGTGGATGTTTCTTCCTTTTGTAAAGATTACAACGAAGAATTTTTCGCTGATCATGGAATTGAAAAATTAACCCAGTGGATCAGCCAGTATGCGGATGATTGTCCCATCGTAGATGACAATGAACGATGGGGCGCATGCGTTGCCAGGCCCTCGAAGATCGTTTGCGTTGGACTCAATTACGCAAAGCACGCCACCGAGAGTGGCATGGAGCTACCCAAAGAGCCTGTGTTATTTTTTAAAAGTACCACGGCACTCTGCGGACCTTATGACGACCTGATCATTCCCAAAAACTCAATAAAGACAGATTGGGAAGTGGAACTGGCTGTAGTGATCGGAAGAAAAGCCAGTTATGTAGACCTTGACCAGGCAAACAACCACATTGCCGGTTATGCATTGCATAACGACTACAGTGAACGAGAATTCCAGATTGAACGAAGCGGACAATGGGTAAAAGGAAAAAGTGCTGATAGCTTTGCTCCGCTTGGTCCCTGGCTGCTGACCAGGGATGACATGCCAGACCCACACAATCTTCGGTTATGGCTTTCCGTTAACGACACCATGATGCAGGATTCGTTTACTTCAGACCTCGTATTCAATGTGCCATATCTCGTCCACTATATCAGCCAGTTTATGACCCTGCTTCCAGGCGATGTAATATCAACAGGCACTCCTTTTGGTGTAGGGCTTGGTCAAAAACCACCATGGTACCTGAAAGCAGGTGACAAGATAAAATTGGGCATTGACGGACTTGGCGAACAACAACAACTCGCTACCTATCCGTGGCCGTAATCACACAACGATGATCATT
>JANMMA010000325.1:0-4004 GCA_031372815.1 Sphingobacteriales bacterium | reverse complement strand
GTGCGTCTATATTCAATGTACCTTTTGATAAGGATCAGTGGATCAGGGATTTTACAGACACAGCGGGCGGACAACAGAACATCAGGGTCCCTATTGGAAGTTATTTCAGGAGAGAATCGTTTTTTATCCGGACCAACTATTCTTTTAAAGACAGATACCTCGTTAACCTGACCTTTCGCAGGGACGCCAGCAGTAATTTTCCACAGTCCAAACGATGGGCTAATTTTCCTTCTATCGGATTGGGATGGATACTGTCAGACGAACCTTTCATGGCTTCACAAAAAACGTTCGACATGTTGAAACTCAGGGCCAGTTATGGTTTACTGGGTAATGACGCGATTGCACCTGGTCAGTTCTATTTGGTTCCTACAGAGAGGTTGTATGCATACTTTGGATCTAACAGGATCAATGGAACAACAGTATTGGGAATAAAAGATCCTAATCTGCAATGGGAAGTGGCAAGGGAATTTGACCTTGGTGTGGAATTTTCGATGTTCAATAAAAGACTTACCGGTGAAGTAGACGTTTATCATAAACTCGCTACTAAAGCTTTGTATACTATTCCACTCCCTGCTATTGGATTTGGAAGTACGTTCCTCACCAACGCTGCTGATGTTCTCAACCAGGGTGTTGAGGTTTCACTTGGATGGGCCGAAACGGTAAATGACAGGGTGAGGTATTCGGCTCGAGGTAACATTACGTTTAACCATAATGAAGTAAAAAATATTGGTTTAGGTAAAGCATTGTACGATGGAAGTCTTAATAACGGATACCTGGCTACCATTACAGATGTTGGACTGCCCATCGGTTCTTTCTATGTATATAAGACAAATGGCATCTACCAAACCGCTGATGAAGTAAGTAGTGAACCGCACCTGGCGAACACGCAACCAGGAGACTTTCGGATTGTCGACACCAATGGTGATAAAGTAATAAATGCAAATGATAAGGTTGCTGCGGGTTCATCTCAGCCAACATTTTATTATGGTCTCAATGGCACACTGAATTGGGAAAAATGGGACTGGTCACTTGACCTGTTTGGAAGTGGTGGTAACAAAGTGTACAATGCTAAAAAAGGCGTCCGGTATGGTGGTAACTATAATGTTGAATATGATGTTGCCAATAACCGCTGGCTTCCGGGATCAAATGAAAATGAGAACCCCAGGGCATACAATGGAACAGCAGTACCAACGGATTATTTTGTCGAAAGCGGATCATTTCTCCGGGTAAATAATATTACCATGGGATATAGTTTCGGAACGGACACCTGGAAATTACCTGTTGAAAGACTGCGGCTATACGTGAGTGCGCAAAATCCTTTTATCCTAACCGGGTACACCGGATTTACACCGGAGATGCCGGGAAGTCCGCTTGCCTCAGGTATCGAATTAAATATTTATCCCGTTTCTGCAACATATTTAATTGGCGTTAATCTGCAATTCAGATAATTATAAAGAGCATATGAAAAAAGCATTTTATTATACAAGCTTAACCATACTCATGTTAGCGTTCATCAGTTCATGCGGAAAAAATTTCCTTAATGAACCACCGCGGACAGTAACCATTGATGATTTGCTGAATAATCCGGAAGACGGAGCGCAGCGGTTGGTTGCAGCAGTGTACAATAAGTTGTACGACTGGGATGTGCATACGTTTTCATGGATTGGAATTTCGAGTATCACTTCTGATGATGCAGATAAAGGAAGTATTGAAGGTGATGCCGGAACTGATAAGCAATTCCTTGATAACTGGACTTTCGATGCCAACAGTATTTCCTTCAATGAAATATGGGCGGGACAGTATGATGGTATCGGACGGGTTGCTTACGCGCTGAAATACCTGCCTGATATGAACCTGCCGCAGGCAGAAAAAGACAGGTATATAGGTGAACTGAAATTTCTTCGCGCTTATTTCTATTGGAACCTGGTCAGGATGTATGGCGGTGTTCCAAAAATTGACAAAGTACTAGAGTCACAACAGGATATTACCACTGCCAGTGTAAGGGCCAGCGCATCTGAGATCTATGCATTCATTGAAGCAGACTGTCTTGATGCCATTGCTAAGTTGCCGGCAACTATTACAGCCAGTGAGAATGGCCGTGTTTCGAAATATGCGGCCTATGCACTTTTAGCAAAAGCATACCTATATCAAAAACGCTATACGGATGCAAAGGCTATGTCAGATATCATTATCAATTCAAGCAAATTTGCTTTGTTGAACGATTATTCAATGATATGGAAGGAAGCCGGTGAATTTTCTGTGGAGTCTATCTGGGAGGTGAATGCTATCGGTACCGGTTCTACGCCTAAAGGAGTCCAACAATATTCTTCCGTTCAGGATATCAGACCACGGGGATGGGGCTTCAACACACCGAGCACTGATCTGGCAAATGCTTACGAAACTAATGACAAACGAAAAGCAGCGACTATAATGTTCAGGGGACAATCGCTGTGGGATGGGGAAGTGGTTCCCGCGGATGCTCCAAACGAGCGGTATAATTATAAAAGCTATGTAAGCCGTACACGGGAATCATGGTCCGGAGACCAGGACCAGACCAATAAAAACCTACGCATCTTCAGGTATGGTGAGATATTACTGATCAAAGCTGAAGCGGAAATGGAACTCAATAATCTCCCTGCGGCTAAAGATGCATTGAACCTGATCAGGAAAAGGGCTGGGCTTGCGAACACTACAGCTGCGACGCAAGGTGAATTTAGAGATGCCATTTATAATGAAAGAAGATTTGAAATGGCTTTTGAACACGACAGAACATTTGACCTCCGCAGGACTGGCAGGGCAGGGGCCGTATTGCGTGCGAAGGGAATCAATTATGTAAATGGTAAACATGATTTATTCCCTATCCCGCAGGTACAGATCGACAGAAGTAATGGAATACTTATACAGAACCCAGGTTATTAATGACAGATATTAAAATGATTTAATCAATGTTTTTCCTATGCTGACCACCTTAATGATTTTTTGTAATGGGAAATCCTTGCGGAAAATAATTCGCGGATCTCCGGATAGTATGACAAATGCTGACTATGAAAATTTTTCCTTGTGCTTTATTAAATTAAATTAAACGACTATTTATGAAAAATGTAAAATCAAAGTTCTCTTTAGTGGTTTCAGGATTGTTCCTGCTTGGTATAATTAATATCACTTCCTGCGATAAAAATAACGACCCGGGTTTACCACCCATCGGCGGTTATAATAACTCAAATGAAGTGGCAGCTTCGAACAGCCTGGCTCATTGGACCTTCGAAGGAACAAACAATGAGACAAAGTCAAACACTGCACCAACAACGGCAGTAGGCGCAAGTTTCACCGCAGGTGCAAAAGGCCAGGGTCTTGCGCTTAACAACGGATATATTTTATATCCGGCACTTGCTGCTTTAAGCAATGCCAATGCAATCAACAGTGTATCTGTTAGTTTATGGGTTAAAACTTCTAACAACGGTGTAGGACCTAATGCATTCTTTTCATTGACACAGTCTACCACTGCACAAAGCGGCTGGAATACAGGACCCTATATTGTTATGGCTGAAAACGGAAGAGCGGCCAGTTATGACGATACACTTGTACTGAAATCGTTGTTTAGTACATGGGTTGGTGGTGCACGTTACGGCGGCGATCAGATCAATGATTTTGGTGTTCGTGAAACAGATTTCAAAACCCTTAAAACAGGTGGCAACTGGGTACATGTAGTGTCTCGTTATGATGGTGCTACGTCAAATATTGACATTTATGCAAATGGTATCCGCGTATCGAATAACAATTTCAGGAACCGCACCAGGGGCGCCAACCAAATGGGACCAATTATCAATATCCCCCCTGTACAGGCTATCATTGGTGCTTTCCCGAATGCAAATTCAGGATTTCCAAATTCATTGGCAGAACCTTGGCAGAAGTATATGACTGGTTTTCTTGATGAGATCAGGGTATATAGCAAAGCGTTAACTGATGACGAAATCAAAGCGCTTTATGACCTTGAAAAAGCAGGC
>JANMMA010000313.1:0-3408 GCA_031372815.1 Sphingobacteriales bacterium | reverse complement strand
CCATGCAAACAATGTTGTCGGCCCTTTGTGGCTGTAGCGCAGTTGATGTAATAAGTATTCTCAAAAAGCAGCGGCAGCAAATTGATGGACTAACGATAAAGGTTGACGGTGAAAGGGAACACGGTGTGGAGCCTTCTTTATGGAAAACAGTTCACGTGTTTTTTGCGCTAAAAGGAAATATTGATCCTGCAAAAGCCTCACGTGCAGTGGACCTCTCGATAAGTAAATATTGTTCGGTGGCTGAAACCCTCCGAAGGGCCGGTGCAGTAATCACCTGGGATGTGATGGTGAATGAAACTGTCGTAAGTTAGTACACTATGGAACAACACAGGGAAACCAAAGCCATCAGGTTACAGACAGAGAAAACAGGAGAAAAAGAGCATTCCACGCCTTTATTTCTGACCAGCAGCTTTACTTACGATTCTGCAGAGGATATGGCTGCAGCTTTTGCTGATGATACGCTAGACGTCAATATATATTCAAGGTTTTCCAATCCTTCTACAGATGAATTCATAAAAAAAATGGTGGCTCTTGAGGGTGCAGAGGACGGCGTTGCGACAGCAACGGGAATGGCTGCTGTATTTGGAACCTTCATGACTTTCCTTTCCAATAGTGACCACCTTATATCTGCCTCTGCAGTATTTGGTTCAACCCATACCATCATCACAAAATATCTTCCAAAGTGGGGGATCAGTTATAGTTATTTTGATATGAACCGACCACAGGATATTGAGGCTATGATCAGGCCGGAAACAAAAATGTTGTATGTGGAGACCCCAAGTAATCCCGGGCTTGACATTATAGACATTGAATATTTATCGGTTATCTGTAAGAAGAAAAATGTGCTGCTCGTGGTAGACAATTGCTTTGCAACACCCGCGGTTCAGCAACCTATCACTTTTGGCGCCGATTTGGTGATTCATTCTGCCACTAAATTTATCGATGGGCAGGGAAGGGTTCTCGGCGGTGTAATTGTGGGTCGAAAAGAATTGATCCATCCTTTATATCTTTTTATTCGAAACACCGGGCCTTCCATGAGCGCCTTCAATGCATGGATACTTTCTAAAAGCCTGGAAACGCTCTTTATCAGGATGGACCGCCATGCCAGTTCAGCGTTTCTTATAGCTGAAGCATTAAGTGGCCACCCGGCGTTGCTCAAAGTAAAGTATCCATTTCTGAAAGACCATCCCCAGTATTCCATTGCTAAAAAAATGATGAGCAACGGTGGTGGAATAGTTAGTTTCGAACTGAAGGGCGGAATTGATAGCGGGCGTAAATTTTTGAATTCCCTGAAAATGCTGTCTATGACCAATAATCTGGGAGACAGCAGAAGTATCGCATCGCATCCGGCAAGCACTACACATTCAAAACTGACTCCCGAGGAAAGGTCCGGGGTAGGTATAACTCCAGGCCTGGTAAGGATTTCAGTGGGTCTGGAACATCCGGATGATATCCTACAAGACATCCTGCAGGCATTAAATACTATATGATCAGTATTCATTGAATGATTTTTGTTTGCCATTTACCCGTTGAAAAAGTATTTATTTGCATTAATAAATGTCATTGCTATGAGTGGTAATGTTGACAAAATCTTTAATGAAGAGATATCTAAAGTACCTGACTTCACCTTTAGCAGTAAAGTAGCTAATGTGTTTGATGATATGGTTACAAGGTCGGTGCCCTTTTATCCGGAAATGCAACGAATGATCGGGGAAATCGCTGCTGATCATTTCCAGGAAGGCTCGGTGATTTACGACCTCGGCTGTTCTACCGGTGCCACTTTACTTCACATGGACAAAACAGTACCGCACAATATTACATTTGTGGGAATTGATGATTCACGTGACATGTTGGAGAAATGCCGTAATAAAATGGAAGACTTCCAGGTGAAAAGGGAAGTGATCCTGGAATATGGAGACCTTAACGTTGGCATTGAGGTCAAAAATGCTTCCATTGTAGTGCTCTGCCTTACGTTACAATTTGTGCGGCCCATTAACCGTGAAAGGTTATTGCGCAGTTTATACGACGGATTACGGGAGGATGGCATACTGATTATTGTAGAAAAAATACTGGCTGAAGACAGTTCCTTCAACAGGGATTTCATCAAATATTATTATGATTACAAAAGGCGAAATCAGTACAGTGAAATGGAGATATCCCAAAAGCGTGAAGCATTGGAAAATGTACTCATTCCTTATAAGTTAAGCGAAAACATTACCCTGCTCAAAGAGACAGGGTTTAAGCAGACTGAAGTATTTTTCAAATGGTATAATTTTGCCGGCTTCATCGCTAAAAAATAACGTATGATCAACATCGGGAATTTCTTTTTCCGTTACCGGAACTGGCTTTTTATTGTCCTTTATCTCTTGCTATTTATTCCATCTCCGCCGTTGTTCAACAGTGAAGTGTTTGGCGTTAACTATTGGCTATGGCCTTTATTCATTGGATTATTTATTACCATAACCGGCCAGGCAATTCGGGGAGCCACAATTGGTCTGGCCTATATAATACGTGGTGGGAAAGATAAAAAAGTATATGCCGAAGAACTTGTCACAACCGGAATTTTCAACCATTGCCGAAATCCGCTTTATGTAGGCAATATTTTAATGCTGCTGGGTGTAGGCATACTTTCTAATTCGCTTATTTATGTGGCCGTTGTCATGCCATTATTCCTCTTCATATATCAGGCCATTGTACTTGCCGAGGAAAATTTCCTAAGGAGCAAATTCGGTCAACAGTTTAACGATTATTGTACGCGGGTAAACCGCTGGATACCGTCACTAGAAGGTATTGGAAAAACGTTTCATGCAATGGAATTCAATTGGAAACGGTGGATCCTAAAGGAGTATAATACACAGTTTGTCTGGATGGCAGGTATTGTCCTGATCCTGTTGTTCCGTTATCCTCAATTGACTATGGGCTCTGTTTCCACCAGAAATATGTGGTTGGCCATACTTATTCCTGCCCTTGGTGTGTTTTACGGCACCGTCAGATACCTCAAAAAATCCGGAAAGGTCACCGAATAAGGCACTTTTCAAACTTTTGAAAATCCAATTTGGGAGAATACATCCTGAATTGTATTTTTGCATCCCCATAATCGGGAAAGCTGCCCGATAGTATAATGGTAGTACGACAGATTTTGGTTCTGTTTGTCTTGGTTCGAATCCAGGTCGGGCAACTTAAAAAGGCGATACGTGATGTATCGCCTTTTTCACTTGGCATATATGGTCTCTTAAGATTGGTAGTAGATTAAGCTCGCGTGGCGTTATTCTCCCTTTCCTTCAACTTTTTTATTTTATCCAAAGCGCCCGCCACCACATCACACATCACTGTATACAGTGCACCGGGATAGTGATTGGCATAGATATACTCCAATGCCTGGTCCTCATTTGGAATGATCATGGTAGG
>JANMMA010000311.1:0-4461 GCA_031372815.1 Sphingobacteriales bacterium | reverse complement strand
TTGAAAAAACCAGCATCTGATCCTTAAGAAAACCAACCAGTCCGAACCTTTGAAAAAACCAGCATCTGATCCTTAAGAAAACCAACCAGTCCCAATCTTTGAAAAAACCTTCGATCCTTTGAATCCTTTGCCTATTTGAGAAATTTACTAACTTCTGAAATCGCAGCACCACAAACATCCAACGATTTCAACTCATTTGCCCCGTACACACGGGGTTTTTTTTATTTGATATCCTTCTTCCTTAAGGATTTGAGTTTTCTTAGATGATTTTTAGCATCGAAATTCTTGGCTATTCCACTATCCATGCCTTCTTTTAAGGCATTCTTTAAGGCAGATACTTTTGCCTCTTCTTCTTCCAGTAATCGAAGTCCTGCCCTAATGACCTCGCTCGCGTTCTGAAATCTGCCGGTTGATACTTTTTTGTCTATGAAGGTTTCAAAATGATCTCCCAAAGATATAGAGGTGTTTCGTCCCATATTACAAGATTTGAATAGAATTACCAATTTTTGGTAACAATCAAAAAAATCAACATTAAACTATTGATACTTCACCATCAGCGCCAGCAATACACCATTGGTCCATCCGAACCCATCCTGGGAAGGATATTCTCCCCCGCCTGCTTCAAGATGAATATCCATAACGTTATATTTTTCCATCATCTTTCCTGTACGTTCATAAACTGATTTATTTAAGTTGATCCACTTCACTGCTGCATCTTTTGCTTCATCGTTAAAATAATAGTTTTCCAGACCGGTGATGGCCATCCATTGTAATGGCGCCCAGCCATTGGGTGCATCCCATTGTTGGCCGGTATTGTGAACTGTAGTGGTGAATCCCCCATCGTGCAACAGGTTTTTTACCAGCGTTTGTTTTGACTTTTCCGCTTTTTGCTGATCAGGAATTTTAGCAAACAACGGATACATTCCCGCCAAAGTGATAGCGTCAGATATTTTATTGTTGACGAAATCAAAATCACAGTACATGCCCACTTTGTCATTCCAACAATATCTGTCAATCGCTTTTTTTCGTGTTAACGCCCTTGCATTATAATCTGCAGCCTTTGAACTGTTAGCCGCTTTCGCTGATGGCGTTGCCCCAGGCATCAGGGTATATGCCAACCTGATGATCATTTCGGCCTGGTACATCAAACTGTTGAGGTCAACGGCGACCATATTAGTTGTTTGTATGGTGGTGATGTCATTGGGATCAGTAAACCAACGACTGCTAAAATCTATTCCACTGGTAGCGCCGGACCGTAGGTGCTGGTAGATTTCTATGCGCTTGGCCTCTTCAGCTTTCTTCTGCTGTGCTGCATTTTTAAACAATGAAACAGCGAGCATTTTTTTCACCGCCTGGTCTGCCGTCTCTACATCTTCCCGATAACTTTCCTGTCTTGGTGTTATCGATTCATCCCAATACCTGTTGAGTATCGTACCGTCGGGGAGTTTTACGACACTTTTTACCGGGGTTCCCAACTTTACTTTGTCGGAACCCGACATCCAAAACGTATATTCTTTTTCCATGGCAGGCAGGTATTGTGCATACACTTCATTGCCCTTTATTCCTGCAAGTAATTGAACCATCAACGAAAAAAATGGTGGCTGCGACCTGCTCAGGTAATAGGTACGGTTCCCATTGGGAATATGGCCATAGGTGTTGATCAGGTGAGCGAAATTTTTGACCATGTTTTCAATCATCACCGTTTCACCACTTTCTTTTAGTCCAAGCATGGTAAAGTATGAATCCCAGTAGTAGATCTCCCTGAACCTTCCGCCCGGTACGATATACGGATTTGGAAGGGGCAGCAGGGAACTTCCATTGACTTTTGCATCCGGTTCACGTTTTAAAACGGACCAAAGATTTTTGATGTGCTTGGTTATATCTTTTTCCTGCTGGATGTCTTTCACCTGGGGAGGAACAGGTATCGTGAAATTATCTTCCACAAATTTCAATAAAGAATATTTGACCGAAGGATTGGCTTTCAGTTTTTTATAGTCCGACACAATAGATTTCGGATCTCTTTTAGGAATGCAGTCTACAAATGTCTTTCCATCTGCAAATACTTTGTTCATCTGAACATCACGGAACAAATCACCATAAATTTCATCAGGTGTAGCTTGCCCGAAGCTAAGCACCGACACAGCTAAAAGCATCATAATCAACAAGTATCTCATGAAAGAAAAATTTATGGGAATTTACTTAAAAGCCGTCAAAGCGATCGAAAGATCTGGATCAGGCGAGGATTACGAGAATAATAGCTAAATAATGTTATCGTTGACAGCCAAATATCGAAGCATTTTTCCCAAAAATCGAAGGATATGTTTTGTTCATCGAAATGATTATATAACCTGTTGAGAACGACCGATATTTACATCATCAAACAACGAAAACGTTTGACTTTCTCCAAATCCTTCAAAAAACCTTCGATCCAAATCTTTGAAAAACTGACCAGATCCTTTAGAAAACCATCGATCCAAATCTTTGAAAAGCTAACCAGATCCTCTAGAAAACCTTCGATCCAAATCTTTGAAAATCCATCGACCCAAATCTTTGAAAAAACCATCAGTCCAATCTTATTAAAACCGCAAATCCTCTTCTTTGAAAACCTGATCCTGGTCCATGATCCACAAAAAACCATTGTCCGTTAGCAAGGGAATTATATACTATCGCAAACCACACCTCCAGCCGATTTAAATTATTGCCCGCATCCTTAGGAGCGGGCTTTGTACTTTTTGATACTTAGATTTACAATGTCGATGAAGTATTTTTTCCAGTCAGTTTTTATCTTATTTATCCTGGGCTCCTGTTCCCAAGCCAGGTATGTTTATAGCCCACCCGCCAGGAACCTTCATTATTTCACCGCAAAAGGGGAAGCTGTGCTGTCTGCAGTATATTCTACCGGGCCTAGCAGGAATGACGACAATCAGAAGAAAAATTACAATCATGGTGGAGATTTGCAGGCGGCCTATGCAATTACTGATCATTGGGCAGTTCTGGCATCATATCATGGCAGGCGGGAACAAGACAGGATTACAAACAAGCCGAATTCTTTCGGGTCATATTCAGAAGTAAATTACCGTAGAACAGGCTGGGAAATCGGCACCTCTTTTTTTCTGCCATTGGATTCGAGAAAGGTTAGTTTTTTTTATGTTGACGGAGGATTTGGATTTACAAAGAATAGTTTGATCGACAGAAGTTTTATTGATTCTATAAATCTGGTCAGGAATTTTAACAATAGATCAGTCCGGTTTTTTATCCAACCCGGTATATATACCGGAAGCAATGTTATTCGTTTCAACATTGGATTAAGGTTCCAGTATAGTGGATTTTCACGACAGGAGACCAGTTATACATCGCTGGAACTGGACAGGTATTCACTTGCCGGGCTCAATAATATCACCACATTTGAACCTTACCTTGGCATCCGCATTGGAACACCGGAACTTCCCTGGGTTAAGGCTGATATGCAATTTGGCACAGCCAGTATTAATAAGGGGTTCTATATCAGGAGCTCTTTTGCATCATTCGGGCTAAGTATTTATCCTTTTGCCCGGAAATCAAACTGATTACGTCCCTCTGGGCTATTCTCCAATCTCTGGTCTATTTTATATCTTTACCTAACAACTGTTAGCATCAACACATGGCATATACACTTCATAATAAAATCAGGATTGTTACAGCAGCCAGCCTTTTCGACGGGCACGACGCAGCTATCAATATCATGCGCCGAATCCTTCAAAGTAAAGGGGCCGAGATCATTCACCTTGGACATAACAGGTCGGTAGCAGAAATTGTGGAATGTGCCATCGAGGAAGACGCGCACGGTATCGCCGTTACGTCTTACCAGGGCGGACACGTGGAGTTTTTTAAATATATGAAGGACCTGCTGAGCCAGAGCGGTTGTGGTCACATAAAAATATTTGGCGGCGGGGGTGGTACTATTCTTCCCGATGAAATTGTGGAGTTGCACAATTATGGAATTACACGAATTTACTCGCCCGATGACGGCCGAAAAATGGGCCTCGAAGGAATGATCGAAGACCTGCTTAGTCAATGCGATTTTACCCTGAATGGATCTGGAAAGCAGACTCTGGCTCTACAATTTCCCGAAGTAAAAGACATCAGGCTCATTGCCCGAAGCATTACCAATGCGGAAAATGGGATCCGGGCGAAAGATACTAACGGTCACCATCAACCTAAAATTATCCCTGTGCTGGGTATCACCGGTACCGGTGGGGCAGGAAAGTCTTCCGTTACCGATGAACTGGTAAGGAGATTTTTGCAGGCTTCAAGCGACAAAACCATTGCAGTGATATCTGTTGATCCATCAAACAAAAAAACTGGTGGCGCTTTATTGGGCGACCGTATCCGGATGAATTCCATCCACCATCCAAGGGTTTATATGCGTAGTCTGGCTACGAGAGAAAGTGATAAAGCACTTAGTGCATATGTACAGGACGC
>JANMMA010000122.1:0-3293 GCA_031372815.1 Sphingobacteriales bacterium | reverse complement strand
AATAGGGATGGTCTACAGAAACGATGTGGTCACCAGATTTTACGTTCGACAATACGGCAGCAAATATTGCTGCTGCCCCGCTGTTGAAAACCAACGCATCTTCCGCGCCCTCCAATGCAGCCAGCTTTTTTCGAAGAATCTCTACAGTAGGATTCAGTCCCCGGCTATAGAGATAACCGCTCATTTCATCAGCCAGTGCGGCACGGAGTTCAGCTACCGAATCAAATGCGAAATTGCTGGTTTGGATAATAGGAGGAGAAATGGCGTTGAAATAATTTTCGCGGTCTTCTCCCAGTTCATTGATAATATACGAGAGGTCCATAACCTTATGGTACAGCTTTATTCCTGCGGGATGCAGGATTGGTGAGAAAATAAATAGCCACAAATGCTGCCAACACAGCAAGAGCGGTTACAGCGGTCATAGGTTTATCCCAGGCAATGCTGAAGGCAACGAAAACGTAAGCCGCAATAAATACTACGGGCATTAACGGATAGAGTTTCATTTTATAGATATGGCTGTCGTCCTGACCCTTCATTCGTTTTCTTAAAATGAACAATGTTGCCGCCGAGAAGGCCATGCCTATACAGTCCAGGAAAATGGTAAAGCTTAATATCTTGTCAAATGTGTCGAGGAAGAATAGGATCACCATGCTCAGTAGTGCATATACGGTAAGGCTAACCGTGAGTACATTTTTATTATCTTTTTTCCTGAAGGCGGCCGGCAGTATACCGTCTTCGCTCATCGCATACATAACCCTTGGATTGCTCAACAGGATAACATTCACATAAGCCAGCACCGCAAAAAACAACAGCAATGAAAAAATATACCGGCCTGGCGGACCAAATATTTTTTCTGCAACGATGGCAGCAATGCCCTTGGATGTCTTTAATTCTTCAAAACCAATCACCCGATAATATGAGTAACTAACGGACAGATATAGCAGTATGATCACGAGTATGCCGATAAATATCCCCCTAGGCATATTTTTGCTGGGGTTTTTGATCTCCTCCCCAAAGTTTATGGTCTGTTGGTAACCACCATATGTAAAGCAAACTGCAACAAGCGCACCGCCAAAAGACTTTACATAGTCCATAAAGCTGAAGGTGGTATTACTAACGCTTGCAATAGCCTGCGGCACATTATGGTACTGTGGGAAAAATAACGCCATGATGAGTAAAAGGATCATACCGATCTTGATCATCATAAGTACGTTCTGTGTTTTTGAACTCATTCGCAAACCCATCAGGTTGATAATATAAAAGAGAAGAATCGACCCCATGGCAATGAACGATTTCACCAGGTCAGACGGTGGCCGTGCAAAAACAATTTCCGATAAATATTCGCTGCCTATAAGCGCCACAGCAGCCAGGGAGGCAGCATTTGAGATCAGGATTATACAGTTAATGCCAAAGGCAACGGAAGGGTGATATGCTGTGGCAAAGATCTTATAGTATCCTCCGGTAATAGGATAGCGCGAACCGATTTCTGCATAGGTGAGTGCGCCACAAAGTGCAATAACACCACCTGCCAGCCAGGCCACAAAAAAGACTGTTGGAGTGATCGAAGATCTTGCAGAATCTGATGCCGTACGGAATATTCCCATGCCGATAACAAGTCCGATTACGATCATGGTTAAATCAAAAAGACTGAGCAGCGGCTTGCCGGGTTTGGTTGCATCCATATATGGGCATTAAGATAAATGAATTTTCCGATGTCAACTTTTTATTCACTTTTTAGCATTTTGTTTTTTTGCCTCGTCTTTTACCTTCACATTTGCCTTGCAAACGGTTTTCATCCCGAATGTTCGGGATGAATGAAAAGGGAAGCCGGTGTAAGTCCGGCACTATCCCCGTAGCTGTAAGTTTCGTTGAAACGATTGACGGATTTACGAATTGACGGATTAGCGAATTCATTTAGTGAATGTCATCTAATCCGTAAATACGCCAATCCGCCAATACGCCAATTGCGTTCGAACCACTGGCCTTAAAAACATCGCCGGGAAGGTGCATAGAAACAAGTCAGAAGACCTGCCATTTGTAATTTATTCACCTGGGCTTTCGGGAGAAAAGCCGGAGTGGTTAAAGCCTTCCCCCTATTCCGGCCGGATGGGGCTACTGCTTTTTCCTTCTCTGACCCACCCGCGTCCGCATTCTTTTTTATGAAAAAAATATTTTTATCGTTAACCATGCTGCTGACTTTGCACAGTAGCCTTTTTGCGCAGCAGGACAGTATCATCAAACCACTGGAAGAAGTAGTCATAACTGCCAATCGATTTCCACAAAAACAACAGCAAACAGGAAAGGTCGTCACCGTTATCTCAAGTGCCACCTTGGAAAAAAGCAGTGGCAGGAACCTTGGGGAAATACTGAACCAGTATGCAGGAATCACTATTATCGGGTCAAACAATAATCCGGGCACTAACATCGACGTATACACGAGGGGAGCCGGCCTGGGAAACACCCTGATTCTGGTGGATGGCGTTCCTATATATGACGTCTCTTCTATTTCCTCTTCATTTGACCTTAATTTTTTCCATGCGGAGGAGGTAGAGAGGATTGAAATTCTTAAAGGTGGACAGTCCACCGTTTACGGCTCCGACGCAGTTGCAGGGGTGATCAATATCATCATGAAGAAAAAATTCAAGAAACCCCTTCAGTTCAACGCTACAGCAGCTGCAGGTTCTTACGACAGCTATAAACTAGTGGCCGGGTTATCCGGTAGTACCGCCGCAAACAGTTATCACCTGCAATATCAGCACTATCGTTCGGGCGGGATGTCTTCGGCGTTTGATTCAAGCGGCAAAGCCAACTTCGACCGCGACGGTTTTGTTCAGCACACCATAAATGGACAGCTGTCAGGAAAATTCTCCCCCAACCTGGACTGGAACATCAATGCCCAGGGTGGCACCTACACAGCTGATCTTGATGCCAATGCATTTACAGATGATAAAGACCATACCGTAAAAAACGTCAATTACCTGGCAGGCGGCGGACTAACTTATCGGTTAGGCAAAACCGTTATCAAGGCCAACTACAACCTCAATCATACCAGCAGGAAATACCTGGATGATTCGCTGTCCATTGGCGGGTTTTCCAAATTCAGCAAATCGGACTATTCAGGTCTATCCCATTTCGCAGAACTTTATGCAAGTTTCCCTGTGGGTAAAAACCTGACTTTTCTGGCAGGTACAGACGCCAGGCTTCAGCACACTAACCAGTATTATCTGTCTATATCGGACTTTGGCCCATATGAAACCGATCTTTCCGCCGACTCAGCAAAGATCAATATATAC
>JANMMA010000090.1:0-9126 GCA_031372815.1 Sphingobacteriales bacterium | reverse complement strand
TACGGAAGCGCATCGATACTACTGATCAGCTATGCCTATATACGTATGCTTGGATTTAATGGTGTGAGAATGGCCACAGAGTATGCCATCCTGAATGCAAACTATATGAGGGCCCGGCTTCAAAACGACTTTGACATTCTTTACCTCGGCACGCATGGCACTTGTGCACACGAATTTATTGTGGACCTCAGGCCGTTCAAAAAATCTGCCGATATAGAAGCAGAAGATATTGCCAAGAGGCTTATTGACTATGGCTTCCATGCGCCAACAATGAGCTTCCCCGTGCCCGGAACCATTATGATTGAACCTACAGAAAGTGAAGATAAAGGTGAGCTCGATCGTTTTTGTGATGCATTGCTGGGAATCCGTGAAGAGATCAGGAAAATTGAAAACGGACAGGCAGATAAGAAAGACAATGTTCTTAAAAATGCCCCACATACACAGTTTGTGGTGATCAATGGCGAATGGAAAAAACCTTATACGCGGGAAACTGCAGCATTTCCTTTACCATACGTCAGGTTTAATAAATTCTGGCCAAGTGTTTCCAGGGTCAATAACACCCATGGTGACCGTAATCTCATCTGTACCTGCGAACCGGTTAGTGCCTATGCTGAAGAAGAAACCGCGAGTTGATGAAAATATTTGGACAAAATCCCAGGGGCAAAAGGCTACAGATAATTCAGGCGGCAAATAATTTTCGCAACGGATCCTTCGCCAATATCGAAGAGACAGTACTCATGCGCAAAGGTGTGTCAACGATAAAGGTCCTGAAGAGTTTTATCAACAAACAAAAGACAACAGAACCTACTGGTATTGTTCCCCATGTGAGGACCGACCTAAAAAAACTGGACGCCGACAAACCGCAAATTGTCTGGTTTGGGCATTCTTCCTACCTGATCTGTTCGGCAGGATTCAACATACTTGTAGATCCCGTTTTTAGCGGCAATGCATCTCCATTCCCACTTTTCGCTAAGGCGTTCAAGGGAAGCAATTGCTATGGCGTTGAAGACATGCCTGATGTGGACCTACTGGTACTTACACATGATCACTACGATCATCTGGACTATACTACCATAACGCGGCTAGACAAAAAAGTAACGCGAATAGTTACCTCCCTTGGAGTTGGACAGCACCTGGAATACTGGGGCATTAATGCCGCCAAGATCACTGAACTCAACTGGTGGGAAAAAACCATTGTTAACAACCAGATCCAACTAACGGCAACACCTGCCCGACATTTTTCCGGAAGGGGTATAAAACGAGGAGCTACTTTATGGAGTTCATTTATCCTTGATTTGCATGGCAAAAGAATATTTATCGGAGGTGACTCCGGGTATGATTCAAGCTTTGTCACCATTGGTGAAAAATATGGGCCGTTTGACCTGGCCATTCTTGAAAACGGACAGTACAACGAAAACTGGCCAGATATCCATATGATGCCGGAAGAAGTAGTGCTGGCAGCCAAAGACCTGAATGCTGCATCACTTTTACCTGTGCACTGGGGAAAATTTTCGCTATCCCTACATGCCTGGAATGAACCTGCACAGCGTGTGGTAAAAGCGGCTACATCGGCCGGACAGACCATCATAATGCCGAGGATCGGCGAGGTGGTTACGTTATCACAAAAAAGGGAATGGCCGGAATGGTGGAATACTATCGGGTAACCTCGTCAAATCTCCCTGTAAATTTCGGACTCTCAATGTATTTCCTGACTCGACGGTGGGCAACAGTCTGTTCACTTCAGCATTTCTGCAATTTTACTGATTGGCAGGGTATTCAGCATTTTCACAAAATCATCTTCCTTCATGTTGTCACACTTCACCGTGACAAGGGAGGAGAAAATAGGTATTTGCATTTCTGATCTTGGTGTTTTAATTGCATTGCCTGAGGCATCAGTACTTTCAGACACCTCATAAGTATAAGATCCTTTATAGCCATCTACTTTCATTGCCTTCCTTCCACCCATTTGTGCAAACATGGGATTATTCAGCCATGCATTCAGTGATGCTACCATTGGTGAATTACTGACAATATCCACCTCTACTTTATTCTGTTGGGACATGCCGTATTCCCGATGAATGGTTGTGCCGATCCACCCTGCCGAATTAGCCATGATATTGTCTAACTTTTTCTGAGCAGTAAGTGAATCCATTTTTTCCGGAAGAATCTTGAGAATTTCCTGGCCTACTTTCATGTCAAGTTGCTGAAGCGCCAGCATAAGGTTATATCGGGTATCCTCCAGGTCTGGCTTAGAAAAGGAAGTGCGGGCCGTACCAATGTATTTGGCATAATCTGCCTGGGCAAAAATAATATTGCAGTATAATATGGTGGCGAAAAAAAATAATGTTGTTTTCATGATCGTTGATTGAATTATTTTTCTCCAAGGAATTTTTTAATGCGGTCAATATCAAACGTATTTACTGCTTTCATTATGTCATCTTCTGAAGCAAAATTAACTCCCTCCCAGACAAGGGCTGAACCCTGTGTAAGCATCACCACAACAGTGTATCCTTTCGAGTCATCATAAGAGATCACCCCCTTGTTGCCTTTCACCATAATATTCTTCATTTTCTGCTTTTCATTTTCCACCTGGCTATTCATCATTCCACCATTCAGGAACATGGCCCAAGCGGGGCCGAGGTAAGAAAAATCCTGGATGCCTACGCCAAGGAATTTATCATCTTTCTGATAGTCCCTGCTGATGGTTAATCCCGACCAACCCCAGCCACTGCTCGCTACTTTATCCTTCTCAGTTATTTTAGGAAGGCCCTGGACACTATCCGGCAGGGATTTCAATATTTCTTTACCAATCTGAAGTTCTACACCGAGTATTGATTGCTGCAATGCGTACCGTGATTCGGAAAATTTGTTATCCTTAAAAGACGCTTCAGAGGAAGTCATGTTGGCGGCTATGTCAGGAGGTGTGGAGATCAGTCCGGCACCCCCCTTATTTGATGGTCTCGAACTGGTGCTGGTTGATGAACCCGTTGTTCCGGTATTCCCGGTATTGGTGCCGGTGTTGGTGCCTGTTTTATCGCCAACGGCTTTATCAGCAGCCTGGTTTACTTTGTCTTTCAGTTTCTTTAATAGCTGTGCTTCTGCATTTTGCCAAATGGTTGTGCTGCAAAGAGCCACCATGGCGATGAATAATTTCTTTTGCATACAAAAAGGTATAAAAATTGTGAAGCTATCATCCAAGAGTAGAGCAGATCAGGGGGATTTGGATTTCCAGTGAGAATATAAATGTAAAATAAATCTTCCTGAAATGACAGAAAATTTAAACAGATTATTTGACAACCATTAATTAATTGCGCTGTTACACCATCTGTATACCAAATTTAAACAATTAAGATGGCAATAGTAAAAGCATATGCAGCAGCGACAGCAAATTCAGCACTCGGCCCTTTCCAGGTTAACCGTCGCAGCCCTGGTCCTGATGATGTACAGATTGAGATATTATATTGTGGAGTCTGCCATTCTGATATTCACCAGGCGAGAGATGAATGGGGCGGATCAATTTTTCCTATGGTACCCGGGCATGAGATTGTTGGAAGAATAACCTCCATAGGTGAAGGAGTTAAGAATTTCGCTATTGGAGAACTCGCCGGCGTAGGCTGTTTTGTTGATTCCTGCAGAACCTGTCCCAGTTGCCGGCAGGGGCTGGAACAATACTGCGATGTGGGTATGAACGCCACGTATAATGGATACGAAAAAGATAAAGAAACACCTACCTATGGCGGATATTCAACCCAGATTGTAGTGGATAAAAATTATATCCTGAAGATTTCCGACAAACTTCCACTGGAGGGAGTTGCCCCACTTTTGTGTGCGGGTATTACCACATGGTCTCCTTTACGGAAATGGAATGTTGGCAAAGGCCATAAAGTGGGCATTGTAGGTCTTGGCGGACTGGGCCATATGGGAGTAAAATTCGCTGCTTCCTTTGGCGCGGAAGTAACCGTAATTAGTACATCGGTTTCCAAAGAAGCCGACGCAAGGAAAATGGGCGCACATCATTTCCTTATCTCAAAAGATTCGGAAGCCATGGCAATCCGCGCAGGTTATTTTGATTTTATCCTGAATACCGTTTCTGCCGTAAATGATTATAATGCTTACCTGAACCTACTCAAGGTTGACGGCACTATGGTGCTGGTTGGAGCCCCCCCCGCACCCGTGCCTGTATCAGGTTTTTCACTCATTATGAAAAGGCGTTCACTCGCTGGTTCACTAATAGGTGGAATAAGGGAAACACAGGAAATGCTTGATTACTGTGCGGAACATAACATTGTCTCAGAAGTGGAATTGATCCCTATGGAAAAAATCAATGAAGCATACGAACGAGTATTAAAGTCAGACGTGAAATACAGGTTTGTCATTGACCTGGCTTCGCTAAAATCATAATTATGCAAAAAAAACACCGGTGGTACCAAGATTACTGCCGGTTTTTTTATGTAAGAACTTTTCCTCTTATCAGCGACTTTATACTGCAGGACTTGTGGCCAACCATGAAACTGAATTGATACTAAAGTAAGCCTATTGGAAACTTCTTTGCATTACTTTATACATTGTTTCGGCGCTCCATTGCCCCGGCACAATGATCCTTCTCACCGTAAACAACGGATTTTTTTCATCACGTTTGGCGGATAATTGAAAAGCACCTTCAAAATGTCTTTCTTGTATACCGGGGATAACCTCAGGCTTCCATAGCCCAAACGGATAGGCGAAATAACGCACCGGTTTACCGGTGATCTCTTCAAGTTGTTTTAAAGGTTTGTCTACCTGAATAGGCCAGTCAGATTCGCCAAATTTTTTAACGTTCATATGGTCCCATGTGTGGGAGCCAATTATATGCCCTTCGTCAGACAACTGCCTCACTTGTTCCTTGGTCATATACCGGGGTTTATTGAGGGCTACCGTCATGATAAAAAACACCCCTTTGAAGCGGTATTCATCCATCACAGGTTTGGCGAGTGTAAACTGGTCAAGATCTGTATCATCAAAGGTGAGCATGAAAGGCCTATCGGGTAAAGGATCGCCGTACTTCAGGTAATTCATCAATTCATCCGGAAGTATGGTGGTATATCCACTGTCGGCCAACAGTTTTATCTGAGCCCTGAAAGCCGCTTCGGGAACAATATAATCTTTTGCCTGTTTTGAATCTGTTGATTTCCAGTTACGCAATTGGTGGTAACATAAAACAGGGACCTGCTTTCTGGCAATAATATCCGCAGGTTTAGCTATAGAACGGTTTGCAACTGGTTTCGGGAGAGACGTCTTTTCTTTTTGAGGTTGATCCGCTGCTAATTTGTAGGAAGCAGGCTGCTGGCAGCCGAAAATAAGAAACAGAATGGCACACAATATCTTAAATGAGTTGTTCATAAGGCTGAATTCGGATATGCGAAAATAACGTAAACCGGCGTGGATTTGTTGCTATACAATGTGTATTGCCTCGTCATTTTTTTTATCGGTGCCTGAATACGAAATTTGGTGTTTCATGAAAGACTATTATCGCATATTGGAATGTACACCGATGTCGACCCGTGATGACATCAAGCGCAATTACAGGCGTCTCGCCCAACAATTCCATCCCGACAAGCATGCAGATGATCCTTTTGCAACAGCACGGTTCCATGATATCAAAGAAGCCTATGAAACCCTGACTCGTCCTGCACTTAAGAACGCCTGGCTCCAGGAACGCTGGCTGCACCAGGTGATGAATAAGTTACCTGGAGAATCAGAACCGATGACCCCCTACCTGGTACTCAAAAAAGTGCTGCAATTAGAAAAGCATATTTCCCGGACCGATAGTTTTCGCATGGATCATTACGGCATGGTGAAAAAAATGGAAGCGATGTTGTCGGACGAACAATTAGAGTGTCTTTTGAAATTCAATGAATCAGAGATCAACCGCACCATTTTATCCCACCTTTTGACTGCCGCCAGAGGTTTTCCCCTTAGCATGCTCGAAAACCTCATACAAAAGATGCACAAACTCGCTGCCAACGATCAGGAGAGCGTCAAAAGCATCCTGGATTTCCGCAAAATCCTTATCAGCCGTCATAAAACAGAACGATACACACTTCCATTGATTCTCCTGGCCACTGCGTTGATTTGCGCACTCATTTACCTTTCCGGAAAGTATTAATAACTCATTGTCAACCCTTTGTCTTCTTTGGTTCAATGAGCAGGACGAACTTGTTATCTTTACAGCATGCATTATGTGTCGGCAGAGAATGTCACCAAATCATTTGGTGTAAAGCCTCTTTTTTCCAACTTAAGTTTTCATATTTCAGAGGGCGATAAGATTGCCCTGATTGCCCGTAATGGTACGGGGAAATCCACCCTGTTAAGAATCCTGGCGGGAAAGGAATTCGAAGAATCTGGTAAGATCTGGATCAGCAAGGATGTTGATATAGCACTTTTCGAACAGAATCCGGAGTTCATGGAACATGAAACCATCCTTCAAAATATTTTCTTCCATGACCATCCTGTCATGAACGCGATCCGCGAGTACGAACGATCGATGGAAACTGAAGATTATGAAAGACAGGGCGAAGCCATTATCAAAATGGATGAGATGGGTGCCTGGGATTTCGATGCCAAGGTTCAACAGATCCTGGGAAAACTGAATATTCATAACCTTGATCAGGTTGTCAATACGCTGAGCGGCGGACAAAGGAAACGGGTAGCGCTGGCAAGGACGCTTATTGATATCGGATTTGAACACAAACATATCCTACTTATAATGGATGAACCTACCAACCACCTCGACGTGGAAATGGTGGAATGGCTGGAACACTACCTCAATAAAGAAAATGTTACGTTGTTATTGGTAACGCACGACAGGTATTTCCTGGATGAAGTATGCAATGAGATATGGGAGATAGACAATAGCCAACTATTCACCTATAAAGGCAATTACGAAAACTACCTGGAAAAAAAAGCTGCCAGAATGGAAAGTGATGTGGCGAGTATTGATAAAGCGCGTAACCAATACCGTAAGGAACTGGAGTGGATGCGTAAGCAACCGAGGGCCAGAACCGTTAAATCAAAAAGCCGGCAGGACAATTTTTACGAAGTTGAAGCCAGGGCTAAGAAAAAAATCGAGGACAATAAAATGGAACTCGAAATGAAGATGAACAGGCTTGGAGGAAAAGTGGTTGAATTGAAAAAAGTTTACAAAGGATATGGTGAAAAACTGTTGTTGAAAGGATTTGATTATATCTTCAAAAAAGGAGAAAGAGTTGGCGTAGTTGGAAAGAATGGTGTTGGTAAGTCAACTTTTCTAAATATTCTACAGGGTCTTGAAGAAGCCGATAGCGGAAAGGTTAATATAGGGGACACTGTTGTATTTGGAAATTATTCACAACAGGGACTCGTGGTGAAGGATGATATGCGTATCATTGAATACGTTAAAAACATCGCTGAAAGTTTTCCCCTAGCAAAAGGTGGATCCATTAGTGCTTCTCAATTCCTGGAGTTATTTTTATTTACACCTGACCAGCAATACACGTATATCAGCAAACTCAGTGGTGGTGAAAAAAGAAGGCTGCACCTGCTAACGGTATTGTTCCGCAGCCCCAACTTTCTTATACTGGATGAACCCACGAATGACCTTGACCTTCCTACGCTGGGAGTACTGGAAAACTTTCTTGCGGATTTTCCAGGATGTTTGTTGATCGTGAGCCACGACAGGTATTTTATGGATAAGCTGGTGGATCACCTGTTGGTATTTGAAGGAGATGGGATTGTCAGGGATTTCCCGGGCAATTATTCCGAATACAGGTTAACGAGTGAAGAAGACATGAAAAAACTTGGAAGCAATTCGGTCGCTGAAAAACCGGTGCAACAGGTATATTCGTCAGAACAGGTTAAGAAAAAACCATCATTCAAAGAAAAGCGTGAATTTGAACAGCTTGATAAAGAAATCAAAGACCTTCAGCAGGAAAAAGACGAGATCACCGAAAAACTTAGTGGAGGTTCATTACCTTTTGAAACGTTGCAAAAACTCTCGGCAAGAATTTCAGAAATCAGTTCCCTTGTGGATGAAAAAGAAATGCGCTGGCTTGAATTGAGTGAACTTGTAGAAACATAAATCATTTGATGAATACAGTGACCACACCACTTAAAAGTGAATCAGCCGAGTTGACTAATCATTCCGAAGTTGGAAAGATCCATTCGGTTTTTTGTAAAAAAGCTGTTGATGCATTTTGCGATGACGTACAGGTAAGCAAATATTGGGAGATCCTCAATTTTTTAGGCAAACCTGTGGTGCAAAAAGCCAATGAGGAACACGAACGGTTTGTGTCAATAATATCGTCTCAGGGAGCTGCAGTGTTATATTTTCCGTATGACGATACAGTAAACATGGATTCTATTTATTGCAGGGACGCATCAATCTTTACAAACATGGGGGTGATTGTTTGCAATATGGGTAAAGCAGAAAGGTATAATGAACCTGTGGCACAACAGAAAATATTTGAAGCAACTGGCATTCCCGTGTTGGGCAGTATAGTATTTCCTGGCACCGTGGAAGGAGGTGATGTGGCCTGGATCAATGAATATACCCTGGCGGTAGGACTTACCTACCGCACGAATAGAAACGGGATCCGTCAGTTAACGGAGCTTCTTTCCCCAATGAATGTTGAGGTGATCACGGTACCGCTACCCCATTACAAAGGACCTTCGGATGTATTTCATTTAATGTCAATTTTAAGTCCGGTGGACAAGAATCTGGCTGTGGTGTATTCTCCTCTTATGCCTATTGAGTTCCGCAATTTTCTTTTGACGTCTGGCTACGAATTAATAGAAGTGCCTGAGGAAGAATTTAATAGTATGGGCTGTAATGTGCTTGCCCTTGCACCACGCGTCTGCCTAATGGTTGATAAAAACCCCATAACGAAGGCAGCACTTGAAAAAGCAGGATGTATCGTGTATGTGTATGAAGGGGATGACATCAGCGTGAAAGGTGGCGGTGGACCCACATGCCTCACGAGACCGGTCAGGAGGTACCGATAATTGTCCTAAATAAAATTCCTAAAAATATACTGATGAAAATAGCTCTATTGTCATTGGGTACCAGGGGTGACATTCAACCTTTCGCAGTTTTAGGAAAAGCCTTGAAAG
>JANMMA010000070.1:0-9636 GCA_031372815.1 Sphingobacteriales bacterium | reverse complement strand
TCATTCATATGCCTCCCTCGTTCAAATTTGAATTTGATATCAATACCTCAAAAGCAAATTCTATTTTATTCAACGTATTATTGAAAAACCATTCTTTCTCGGTATCATTCTCTCAGCAAAAACGGCATAAATAATTATTATAATTGAAACGTAAATTGCTTTTTATAATCAACAGGAGTTAACCCTGTATATTTCTTAAAGATATTACGAAAGTAACTTTGGTCTTCATAACCCGTTTCATAGCAGATTTCTTTTACGGATGTTTTATCATTCTCCAATAGCTTTTTAGCCAACTCTACTTTCACTCTTTGTATATATTCAGAAGGAGTATTGCCGGTTGCATTTTTAAAACGACGTATAAAAGTGCGTTCTGCCATGGCTGAATTTTCTGCCAGCTTTGATACCACTAATTTTTCTGCTGCATTATTTTCTATAAAGCCCTGCGTTTCCAGTATCTCTTCATCATTATGGCTTTTTTGTGCACTGAATATGGAGTAGGTTAACTGGGAGTGTTTCCCTTTTTCTACCAGGAACATTTTGGCAGCGTAATTACCAATTTCTTTACCATAGTATTTTTCAATCAGGTATATGCAGAGATTCTGAAAAGAAAGGGTAGCGCCACCGGTGATGGTCTTGCCATTATCAACAATTATCTTTTCGTCCATCAGTTTTACTTTGGGAAACATAGCAATGAAATCATTGGAAGCAAACCAGGAAGTAGTAGCTTCTTTACCATCAAGGTATCCGGTGGCTGCCAGAAAAAATGCACCATTGCAGGTACTGCATAGTACCGTTCCTTTTTTATGCTGGGCCTTTAACCATTCAATAAAAGTATTGTGTTCTTTAATCAAAGCAGGAAGGTCACCAACTATTGCCGGAACAATCACGAGATCTGCTTTACCACAATTAGCTAGAGTTGCATCACATGTAATTTCAAAGCCATTATTGTGTACCGTTTTTCCTTTATCAATAGACACTAATTCAACACTAAACCACTTTTTCTTTTTGTGTGGTAAGTGATTATAAAAATTCTCGGTAAGTTTCAGCATATCCATCATACCCACTACCGATGCAGAAACGCAACTTTTAAAAACAGGGATAACTACTCTCATGTTTGATCCTTTTTATGTATTGGCAAAAATAACCCCTGTAAATGAGAAATACGCCACTTGATTCTGCCATACAGCAGGGGTAATCCTGCCACTCCCGGTTTTAAAATTGGCAGATTTAGCCCACTATTTAGTCTGATATGCCATCGTTTAAAATTACTAGTGCATAATAGTTTTGTGTTATCAAATTAAAAAACAAAAAAATGAGAAGATGATACTCCTGAATAAAATTGCCGTTGTGTTTGCAGCCGGTGGCGCTATTGCGGGTGCTGTAGCAAAATCTTTTGCTGAAAAAGGTGCTAAATTATATGTAACTGCAAAAGAACTTCCCGCCGCAGAAAGTTTGGTTGTCGAAATAAAGCGCAACGGCGGCTGGGCAGAAGCCCTGCTGGCAGACGCTTTAAACGAAGCAGACATTGATGCCGTATTCGAAAAAGTGATATCTGATAATGGTAGTGTAGATATTGTATTTAATGGAATTGGTATCCGCCCAAACCAAAGCCAGTATGGTACTCCTTCTACTCTTCTTACTTACGAAAACTTTTTAAAGCCACTCACCACAATAGTAGGTTCACAATTTTTAACATCAAGGGTTGCTGCAAAATATATGGTGGCTACCAAAAGTACGGGCACTATTCTTACACTCACGTCAAGTCTTTCCCGGTCTAAGATTCCATTCATGGCCGGTGTTACTGCAGCAAGTACCGGTGTGGAAGGTTTAACAAGATGCCTGGCAGCGGAGTTTGGTATGATGGGGATAAAAGTAATCTGCATCAATCCAACCGGCTTGGGCGAAACAAGAACGATACAGGAGACAAGTGCGGCTAATGCAGCTACCATTGGCATTCCTGTTGAAATATTTGGTGCGGAGCTGAGCAAAGGTTATTTATTGGGTAAATCACCATCGCTTAAAGATGTAGGTAATATGGCGGCCTTTTTAGTATCGGACGAAGGTGCTGTATTAAATAGCCATGTAGTAGATGTCGATTTTGGTTACAAGTCTGTTATTTAATTTCTTTTAAAAAAAGTATGAAACTTAGAACTATCACACAAGAAATTCTATTTCCAAATGTGAACCCAGCCACTTTGTTTGAGCTGTACACCAGTCAAACAAAACATATTGAAGTAACCGGTGCTCCAGCCATCATTTCTGATCAACTAGGAGAGCCCTTCAATTTATACAATGGTTTTTGCTTTGGAGAAAATATTGAGTTAAAAAAGAATAAACTCATCATCCAAAGTTGGCGAACCGATAACTGGCCGGATGGAGTTGATGACAGCATTGTCATTATCAGGTTGATTGAAGATGGCGGGGACACTTACCTATACCTCACCCATGCAGGCCTGCCCGAAGAAATGGCTGAATCACTAAGTAATGGCTGGAAAGAATTTTACTGGAACAAATGGAAAACCTATCTCACGATAAAAAACAAATCAATTAACAATTAAAAACAGAAGTAATGGCACAATTTCTTTTAAACTTTCATCACTTCCCGTTACCAAAAAATGTGGTACCTACTCCGGCAGAATTTGAAGCGGTAAACAAACAATGGCAAACTTATATTGGTGGTATTGCTAGACAGGGAAAATTTGTTGGTACACAACGCTTAGATCAGGCAGGAACCATTATAGGCCCTGATGGAAAACTCACCAATCCAGTTACCGAGGGTAAAGGATTGGTTGTAGGTACACTCACATTAGAGGCAAACAGTCTTGATGAAGCAGTGGAGCTTTCAAAAGGCTGCCCGGTGTTGGCAATGGGCGGTAGTGTGGAAGTAAGGCCGGTATTAGCTTTTGACATTTAAAGACAACGCAGCCGGTTATTTAAATAAAATGACTGGTTGCATTTTATTATTGAAAAACATTTTGAAATGGATAAAATATTAGACATCGGAAAATATCTTTTCCCTTTATCATTTCTTTTATATATCGGATTGCATTTGGGTAAACCAGAAGTAGGTGCGGCATTTGTTCCCGATTATCTTCCCTTCCCTTTATTCTGGAATTATTTTACGGCAGTATGTATAGCACTTTTTATGATAAGTGCTTTAATTGGAAAATATGATAAACTGGCCTATACCCTGATGGCATTGTACACCATATTAATGGCTGTAATGGTACATATACCGAGAGCTATGGGACATGAACTGAGAGCAGAAACTATTATGGCAGGTATAGACAGGGAAAAAGAACTGGAAATGGTAAATGTATTGCGGAATATTATGTTAACAGGTGCCTTGATGGTTTTTGCAAGATATGTCGCAAAAGATAAAAGAATTATTGGTTAAAAAATCTGTAACATGATAGCTGCTTTAGAAAGCATCAATGCCATAGTAATTACCAGGGTATATTTTTCACAGATGGTTGTGTAGGCGTACCCAAGATTCGGCAGTTTAAAAGTAGGGTAAACCTTTTAATTTTAAACTACCAAACAATATGGAAAAGACAAGATTTACAGAAACCCAGATCGTAGGTGCCAGCAAAAAACAGGAAGGCAGTATTCAATCAAAGACATTTGCCGGGAGCTCGGTATCAGTGAGCAGACTTTTTATAACTGGAAAGGCAAGTATGGCGGCCTTGAAGTCAGCGATGTCCGTAAAATGAAGGAGATGGAGATCCAGCGGGCTGAATATAAAAAGATAGTCGCTGAACTGACGTTTGAGAACCGGGCAATCAAAAATGTGATTGAAAAAAAGTTCTAGAGCCAACTGATAAAAAAGAAATTGCTCATCTGTCGAAAGAAGAGCAATGCAGTACAAGCCAGGCTTGCCGGATAGTGAAACTGCCACGAAGGAGATTTCAATATAAACACAAACCTAAACAGGATCAGGAGATTCAGGATGCACAGACGGAACTTACGACCAGGCATCCCCCGATCGGGCTCTGGCAATGTCATTACCGGTTACGCAATCGGGGCATTATATGGAACCATAAGCGCCTGAGACGTGTATACCGGTCTATGCATCTGAACATCCGTCGCAAGGCTAGGAAGCGTCTTCCCCAGCGGGTTCAGCAAGCATTATCTGTGCCCACAGCACGCAATCAGATGTGGAATATTGATTTTATGAGTGATGCGTTGACGGATAGTCGTAAGTTCCGGAATCTACACCTCACCTTCTGATACATTCCAGACCACTTTTATCCAAAATGATTTCCGGGTATTTGCCAAGACACTTACATTTACATATCCCTGAAAAATGCAGCCGGCCCCGTTCTTTATCACCGATCTAAATTCTTTTGTGATGAAAAAAGGATCCTGTTTGCACCTGTCGTTGCCTGGCCATTCTATGCGCTATTGCCTTTTGCTAATCATTTTAGTTTTTTCGATCCAACTTTTTGTAGATGCCCAGCAAACTGTATTGATACCTTTTAAAAGCCTTGGTAAATACGGTCTTCGCAACAATAGAGGTAGGATAATTATTCAACCTAAATATGATAATGCGTATGATTCAAGAGAAGGACTGTCCGCTGTGATCCTCGATAAAAAAATTGGTTTTGTAGATACAACAGGCAAAGAAATAATCTCCTTAAAATACGAAAGTGCGGATCATTTTAATGATGGTATTGCGAGGGTCCAGCTAAATGGGAAATGGGGGTTCATTGATAAAACAGGTAAAGAAATAATTCCCTTCATATATATGCAGGCTGGCGGGTTTAGTGAAGGCCTTGCAGGAGTAAAGCCAAATGACCTTTGGGGATTTATCGACAAAAAAGGCAAAGAAGTAATTCCACTTAAATTTAAAGGGGTAACCAATGTGAGTGAGGGGATGATTTGGGTAAGGACAAAAGATAGTCTGTGGGGCCTTATCGATAGAACAGACAAGTTAATCCTCTCTCCCAAATATCATTCCGTGGGATTTTTCAGAAGCGGATTTGCCAGCGCCTGCATTGATAAGAAATGCGGTTTAATTGATAAGGCCGGCAAAGAAATCACACCGTTGAAATACCAATTTGTAGACACGATGAGTGAAGGAGCCGCAAAAGTTAAACTAAACGATAAATGGGGTTTTGTTGACAAGACAGGCAAAGAGATTACGCCAATAAAATATGATGTTGTAGGAAATCTTCAAGAAGGTGTTGCCTGGGTGGTTGCACGTGAAAAGTATGGTCTTATCAACGCATCCGGTAAGGAAATTGCCGCACCTGCCTACGTTGAGGCAAAGATTTTTTTTGATGGAATAGCGATGGTAAAAAAAGAAAATAATCAATGGGGCTTTATAAATAAACAAGGAAAGGAGCTTTGCGAATTCAAATACGATTCCATCGGCTCGTTTTTAAACGATATCGCATTGGCCCGATCGGGTAAAAAGTGGGGATACATTAGTGAAACAGGCAAAGAAATCATTGCGGTGAAATATGACTCGATAAAAGATATTTCCTACCTGCTTAACTTTTTCCTCGTAAAGTCTGGTGACAAGTACGGTGTGTTCGATAAAACGGGTAAAGAGATCCTGCCAGTTAAATACCAACAAATTTTAACGCCAACTCTATTGTCCAAACGATTTCCGGTTCAATTGAATAACAAATGGGGTGTGATGAATAATAAAGGCCAGGAATTAATAGCCATAAAATACGAGGCAATTGGTGAAGAGCATGAGCATTTACTACCTGCACGATTAAACGGTAAGTGGGGCTTTATTGATACGGCAGGAAAAGAAATAATTCCGCACAAATTTGATAAAATAGGTGTCTACCAACATCACTATTTTGGCACTATCGAAGGGTTCTACGATAGTCTTGCCATGGTAACGTTAAATGGCAAGTGGGGTTTAATTGATAGGACAGGCAAGCTGGTAGCTCCGGCCATCTACGAGGAAATTAAAAACATATACGACGATGAAGTAAGAAATGCTTACATAGGAAAACTTACCGACGAATGGCATTACCTGGATAGGAAAGGGCAGCTGCAAAAAACAAAAAAAATACCGGTTGTTTCTGTTGTGAAAGAGCCTGCAGGGCCAGTTAAGAACACTATAAAAATATTAGAGCCACCCATACCAATGAAGGGCATTGTAGATCCATCGCTGGTAGGCACATGGAAATACCACGATCATGCGCAGGACTATGGAAAGAATTACAGCGTATATTTTATCTTCAGGGCAGATGGAACTTATGAGGTGTACCAGGATTTTACAGGCACAACTCTACCTCCGCCGGTTACTAAAAGCTTTTGGCGTATGGATGGTGGGTTTTTGGTACTGCTTTATGAAGGGGAAAAGGCAACAGCCCGTTTAAAATTGTCAAAGCAAAGCGACCCTCAAAAAAATGTTCCCTTTCTGGTGATAGAATGGAATCCGAATACAAAGGATGTCAGAAATTTTTATCCGTTTGTTCAGAAGTAAAGTGCAAATAAATAAGCATTGCACATTTAACGGCCGACAAAGCAGAACACTATATTTATTTATCTAGTGTATTTTGTAACATAGGCGCACCAACCCTTTCAATAGGTCAACCTGCTAATCTTTTTAATTTATCTGCAATTTTCTCGACAGGCATGACGAAATCAATACAACCTGAAGCTTGAGCTTGGGAAGGCATGTGGGGTACTTTGGCAGACCTATCCTGAGCAAAGGTTATTCCCCCCTTTGCCTTAATATTCTTGCATCCTTCAGTGCCATCACCATCATATCCTGAGAGGATAATGCCGATCGCACGCGCCCCCATTGCCTCTGCTAAAGAAGTAAAAAATAAATCTACCGCCACATTACGCTTATTACGTGGGGAAACAACTTTGAAGGTGTATTTCTCAATGAAAAGATCAGCGTTAGGAGGAATTACGTAAACGTGATTCGCTCGAATCCGCATTGCGTCGAAAGCCACGACTACTGGTATTTTCGAGTGCCCAGCAAGAATTTCAGCCAACTCACTGATAGCATTGGGAAACATATGCGAAATAATGACAAAGGTCATACCTGTATTGGACGGCAGGGCTTCCAGGAGCGCGATATATTCATCGAGGGCTCCGGCTGAACCACCAATCCCTACAATGAAGCTTGGACGTAGTATTCCCATTTTCTACGATTGAATTTTTTCACTATGCGGAATATTTTTTCCAATCTTCTTTTTCTCCCTGGCCTCCACAGTAGCGGGTTCACTGTCCATTGAAATCAAACTAATGCCATTGTCACTCAAAACCAATTTGTAAACATCACTTTCGTGGCCCGTACCACGAGACTTAACAATGAAAAGTCCACGAATACGTTTTTTGCCTGCATCTTCTTCTAATTCTCTCACTACAATCCAGGTGTCAATTAATGACGAGACACCTATTTCACCGCTCGTATCATTTTGTGCAGCTGACGAAACAAGACTTGTAAAAAAGCTGGTGATGCCATTGGATTTTAGAAGATCAATCATACGCGTAATCATTGATCTAATTTCACGTTGGTCCCCCTCACCAATGAGACTTGTTAGGGGATCTATGACAACTGCTTTTGGTTTGAACTCTGCAATGAGCTTATATAAATCAAGTAAATGCATCTCCAAGCCAAAAAAAGAAGGCCTCGTAGAAACAACCTTTAAAAGTCCTTTTTTTATCATTGGTTCAAAATGGAAACCGATAGAACGCATGTTTTGGGCAAGTTGCCCTGAGGACTCTTCATAAGACAGGAAAAGACAGCGTTCTCCTCGTTCACAACTTGCCAATGCAAAGGCAGATGCGAGGCTTGTTTTTCCGGTGCCTGCGGTGCCTGAAACGAGTACTGTGCTGCCTCTGGTATAACCTGGTTTACCCCTGAACATTTTGTCTAACGATAGAATTCCTGTCGAAACTTTTCTACCTGTACCCGGTTGATCAAGACCAGCCGAAGTTATCGGAATTACTGAAAGTCCATCGCTATCAATGACGAATGGATATTCATTTGTTCCGTGTTGTGACCCACGGTACTTAACTACACGGATTCTACGGATGGCAATTTGTTCCTTAACTCTGTTATCCAGAAGAATAACACAATCAGAAATATATTGCTCCAACCCATGGCGGGTATAGTATGCTTGCCCCGGCTCACCGGTAACTATTGTCGTCACTTGTTTTTCTTTAAGCCATCGGAAAAGTCTTTTTATTTCTAAGCGAAGAATGCCAGCATTTGTGATGCCTGCAAAGAGCGATTCAATAGAATCCAGAACAACACGTTTGGCACCAATAGAATCAATGGCATGTTCCAAACGAACGAAAAGGCCTTCAAGATTAAAGTCGGTTTCTTGAAGATCGCTCCTCTCAAAAATAACATGTTCTATCAGAATTTTTTTTCGTGAAACGAGCCCTTGCAAATCAAGGTTGAGTGACGCCACGTCTGTAAAAAGTTCATCTTCTGTCTCTTCAAAGGACATGAATACTCCCGTCTCTTTGAACTTAACAACACCACTGATTAAAAAATCAATCCCAAAAAGGGTTTTTCCAGTGCCGGTAGCTCCACTAACTAAAGTGGTTCTGTTTTTTGGAAACCCGCCTTTGGTTATTTCGTCAAAGCCTTTGATGCCGGAGGGGCATTTGTCTAATTTATTACCCTTAGGAGTAATTTTTTTCTTGGTGATTTTAGGCATATAATAGTCCTTTTATTTTATTGAGATCAGTTTCAAAGAAAGAAGGATAAGTTTCGTTTAAGCCAAGTCACTAAAAGTTAACCTTTTACACTAACCTTTTACCGTGATTCTGGTTACAGCAACCTGTAGGGTAGCTCAATATGCAGTCTTGCTCAAAGAAGATTGTAATATAATGGAGTGTAAAACTTGTGCCACCTATAACGCGAACTCCAGCCAGCCATTAGAATGGAATGACGGCCCTGACAGACTGGCTGATTGGTTATGGTATGGGTACAGGCGCCTTTGGTTCCTTTCGAAATGCATTTACCTTAAAAGCAAGGCTGGCAGCTATAAGATTTTTTCTCTTTCCTAAATCATAGCAAAATAACGCTAAGGTTTGTCAAGATGTAATATTGCTGGAATGTATCCCCTTACATTTATAACACAAAATTTGGATTAAATATATTATCGTAATATTGCAATAATTATGGGCGTCACCAAATCAGAGATCTATTCCGAAAAGCAAAATAAAATGGCAACAATGCTCAAAGCATTAGCCCACCCGGCCCGTATTGCCATTCTCGAACACCTGATCAATTCCAGATCCTGCATTTGTGGCGACCTGGTTGATGAACTGGGATTGGCACAAGCTACCATTTCCCAGCACTTAAAGGAATTGAAAACAGCAGGTATCATCAAAGGAACAGTAGAAGGTGCCAGTGTGTGCTATTGTATCGACGAAAAAGTTTGGAAACAGTATAAAGGGCAGATGGAAAAATTCTTTGTGTCCTTCGAAATGAAAAGCAAGAATTGCTGTTGATTTTTTTTGACTTGATGTATCGTAATATTGCAATTATAAAATTAAATGAAACCGTCAAAATTAAAACAACATTTAATACTGTTCAGCAATAGCGAGTTGTCTGCTATTAAATCAAACCATGCGCCAAGCACATGTTTTTAGCATTATGGAGAGAATGATCAATACTTGTAACCCGCAACAATAAAC
>JANMMA010000063.1:0-3662 GCA_031372815.1 Sphingobacteriales bacterium | reverse complement strand
TATCAAATACGCAGGTCCATTACTTATAAAAAGGGCACAGCAAATTGTTACAAGAATGATCAGTGCCGGGAGAAGAATACTCTTTTTCATGGTGGAAAAATTTATTTCAACTTAGCAAATGGATATGGGCTTGTGTTAAGTATTGGTTTTGTCTGAGCCTTCTGTTTAAAGATAAGTAAATTAATTTGATTAATGTTTAGACAGACGCAGCGCTAAATATATTTCCGACCCCAGCTTCAGTACCTATAACCTCACTCAACGATTTACCACAAATAATTTCGCAGGCAGCCTCAATATCCTTTGTAATACTATTTGAAGCAGAGCGGCTTATAGCAGCAAAACGCAGACCGGTACAAAGCTGATCTTTAAATTCAGCAGCATACTTCAGCAGTTGTTCAAGAGCTGTTTTATCGTTTCCGCCAACATAACCGCATGCAATTCCTGCACCTCTCCATAAATCTGGATGCCGTGATATATGAAAGGCCTGTATTAATTGATTATGCTGATCCGGGTTTCCCTTACTAATATACCAAAGCCGCCTGCCAAGTCCCTGGTCAAAGCCATGCAGGTCTTGTTCATCTATTCCATCAGGTATTAATTGGCTTTTAACCGTTCTTCTTCCATTAAAAAGGCCATGGTAATAACCTACTCCATCAAATATCATCCATTTTATCACCGGTGAAAGTGATTCGAAATAAGGGACAGGGGAAATCTCTTTTTTTGCAAAGGCCCAGCCCAACCCAATGTCCATATGAAACGTATGGGCTTTTGCAGCACGGTGGTAAAAACTTTTCCAGTTATTTAATTCGTTTCCGCAGGAGAGTTCCTGTAAGCCAATCTCCATAGAAGCACTTTCGTATGCCACGGAACGAAACTCGGGAGGCTCAGCGTCAAGAAAAGCAATCAGCTCTTCCAATTCATGATTCGTCTGCATATAACACTGCACACTCAAAAATACTTTTTGAATGTATTCCATTTTTCCGGCGATGTTATTATGCAAATTCATTTTTGGAAGCCCTGATATTTAATAACCACATTTTTGCAATATCATCCCTGATGTGTTCAACAACAGGTAAAGCATTTTGACTCATTGATTTTTTGATAAGCTCATCTTTTCCATCATTAATCTTCATGTTATAAGGATCAACTTTCATGTCGCCTGGCGTCTCATTTATCTGTACACTCACTAACCGGAAGATCTCAGCCGCAATTTGTTCAAGTATTTTCATATTGGATTCCACCTTTGCTATTAATTCGCCGGAGTTATTGTATTGGAGGCCAAGTTCCAGTTGAAATTTACGAAGACAGTTTAGCTCAAATACATTTTGCTGATGGTCGGAGCAGGGTTCAATATCATATTGCCCCCATGCCTGGAACAGCTCCTGCATACATACGTTTAGTTTTGCAAACCTGCGGCCTATACTGGCAGAGGAAGAGGAATATTGTTTTAAAATATCAATATCCGTGTAGCCCCTATTTATAAAAAGCACATTGGGTACAGCCCAGTAAGCTGCCCAATCCCAAATTATTTTCATCATCATGATTTGGGTTTTACCAAAGAGGCCGTACATGTTTCTATAGAGAGTTATCCATCCGCTGAGCAGTTCTTTATGGGCAAGATCAAAAATTAAGGTACGAAGTGCGGTATTTTCTCCGCTAATATCCCGAACAATTAAATCAGTAATCCAGCAATTGCTGAGAGCAATAAAATCAGACCCCGGAGAATAAAATGGATCCATAAAAGCACCCGCCTCACCGGTCAACGCCCATCTGTCTGCGGAGTAAAATTGTTTGGTATCATAAGCAAAATGCTTCATGACTTTAAAATCCATTTGTTTTTCTTTATGCTTCGATAGCATCATTGCGGCAAGCGGCTCATGCTTTTCCAACCAACTCATCGCCTTCTCAAAAGTGTTGAATTCATTAAATGGATGATACCTCGGATCGGCTACAATTCCTATACTGGTCTTTCCTGCAATTAATGGAATTATCCAAACCCAATAACCTTCGCCCATAAGGTGATTGGTAGCAAGTCGCCTGCGACCCGGGTCAACAAAATTTCGCCAAGTGAGATTATCTGACCAATCGTCAATATCTATAACCGCATCCAATCTGAACCAAGATGAATTGATATCGTGGCCAATTTCTTTTTTAAGGTCTAATTTCTTTTTCAGAAAACCGTTTCTTCCTGTTGAATCAACTATCCATTTTGCTTCCGTGAGGTATTCTTCCTTTTCTTTTTCGAACTTAATTTTATGCCCAGTCTTTAATAATTCTATATCCGTTACTCTTGATCCTAAAACAATTTCAACTTCGAGTCCAATTAATCTGCGCACCAATTCATTTTCCAGCAAGCCTCTGTCAATCTGATGAGACGGATAGGGATTAGAAATTTTTGAACCTACTTCTACCCGCCGGGCTATATTTCCGTTGTGCTCCGGACTAAAGAAAAAACGAAATCCAAATTTAGGTAACTGATGTTCGGTTAAATATTCTTTGAGATCAAGCACCTCTCTTAGATAGGAGGCGCCCATTTCACTTAAGGATTCACCTACTTTATGAGTAGCAACAGGAGCATTATCATTTCGCTTTTCCAGTATCAGGATTGAAATATTGGATTTAGTTTGCTTCATTTGTAAAGCAAGTGTTAAGCCGGCCAAACCACCGCCAGCAATTACTATATCATATTTTTTCCTTACTTCCATCAACTCATTGGGGTTTATAACGAAGTGTATATTCTGTTACTTCTAAATTAGAATTAATTTTTTAGATTGAAAGGAAATGTAAAATGTATATTGCATTGCTGTTAGTGGCCTACTTAATTACTCGATTTTTTATTAATTAGCACGGTAAATAGTTTGTGATGGAGTTGCTAACTCGCAACATTAATTATTCTTAGTAGCCGAAAGTCTAACTGACACAGAAGTTCCCAATTCTTTTTTACTTTCAATACTAAGAACTGCTCCCATTGTTTTTACAAGGTCTTTGATAATAAGGTAGCCAAGCCCATGCCCCTTTTTGTTATCTACATTGGCCGAAGTAATGACTACCTGGTCGGCAAGTAATCGTTGTATCTGTTCAGGCGTCATACCAATACCATCGTCTTTAACTGTGATGGTAACTTGTTCATCCAATCCGTAAGCCGATACAACTATTGCTCCTTTTTCAGTGAAATGTATAGCATTCGTCAGCAAATTATAAACAAGAATTTTTAACGGTTCATAATATTGACGTACTTCCATATCAGCTGCTACAAGATTTTGAATAATCAAGTTTTTTTGCCGAGCCAGTGATTGCAGAATACCCAACACCTGGTTTACCATCTCATGAAGGTTAAAGGTTTCTTTCGCCATTCGCCGGTTTTCATTCTGGTATTTTATCCAGTTCAGTATATTGGTGGATAACATTTGCAACTCCTGCGAGGTGTTAGTCATTTCCTGTATGGTTTCTTGTTGCAACGCTTCCGACATCTGTTTTCTTTTTTCAATCAGGTTTTTACCCGCTACAGTCACAAACTTTAACGGAGTAACAATATCATGACTAATGATAGAGATTAACCGGGTTTTAATCGTATTGTTTTTTTCAAGCACTTCATTTTGCTCCTGCAACTCTTTTGTTTTTTCCGCTACTTGCTGTTCAAGTTTTCGCTGTCTTATTTTAAA
>JANMMA010000060.1:0-4012 GCA_031372815.1 Sphingobacteriales bacterium | reverse complement strand
CGCTGCCCAGGGTTCCATCCTTCCATCTTCATAAATATGGAGGGTCCATCCGCGCCATGGAACAAAACTTTTTGGGTGCCACCATGAATCCGGAAATCCGAGGTTTAGGGTAACAAAGAAAGATCCGTCAGGGGCCAGCTTCGGACCAAAACTGTATTCATGGTAGTTGCCGGATACGGGCCAGGCATAAATGGTTTCAAATACATCTGCCTTACCATCCATATTGCTGTCGAACAGCCTCGTCAATTCTCCACGCTGCACAACATAGAGCGAACCATTTTTATAGGCAACACTGAGTACTTCATGAAGGCCGGATGCAAATTTTCTAAAGTAGGGTTTCGTGCCGGTCGGATTTTCCACTATAAAAACGTCGCCCCGGCGAGTAGTTACCGCCAGGTCACCGTTTGGCAGGGTGCAGAGTCCGCCTACTTCAAGAATATTTCCTTCCGGTGAACGCAGTTTGTTAATCTTGAAAAAATCTTCTTCTTTGGCAGATTCCTGAGCCATTGCAATAGTGTAAAAAATCAGTGTGATGAACAGCAATATATATTTTCGCATAGTCGTATACGTGAGTAGTTAAAAAATCAGTGAGTAAACAATCTTCTGTTTCACTGAGACAATAAGTTCTTTTATGCCGTTGTTATCTTTGATGACGGGTTTTTGTCCGCCTGCATCATCGATCACCAGGTAAAAAGATTTATCATTAATGATGAACTGGCCGTTGGTTTTTTCTTCTATGTTTTTTGCACTGACTAAGACCGCATATACATTATGTGAGCCACGCACACTGATTTCTCTCTGCATGCCTTTTGCCTTTACCCTGATCACGTCGTTAATGGTGTCACCATATATCATATACTGAAAAGAAGGCCGGCCTTCCGCGTCAAGTGTATATCCTTTGGTTCTAAATGCAGCGCCGGTAGTATCATTGTTATCTAATGAGGGCTTCAGCATAAATTCCATTTTTCCCAATGGCAACACGGCTCCGGCCGCTCTTGACGAACCATCACCACGCTCATGCCACATTGGTGTGGCATCGAGAAATTCTCCTCTCCAGGCCTGCACGATCATGCCGTGATCCATGTCGTAGGTATAGTGAATTTTTTCAGGGCTTCCAACATTTATGGCGTGTGTTACCCTGCCCGACGGTATATCAACAAAACTTCTGAGGATCTTATTTTCAACAGCTTTTACTTCTATTGGATCCGCATCATCTAATGCCGGAATATTAGTATCGGTAATGGTGAAGGTTCTTATACCCGGACCGTCAACCTGCATTGCGAGTGACGGCTTTGCCCAGTCGACGTATTTTGAATACACCAGTTCAACTGGATTGTCTCCCGCTGATAATTGAACTGTGCCTTCTGCATTCCAATTGGTAAATGGAATAACGATTTGCTTGTTGATCTTCAACTCGCCTCCACCGCCAAAAGTATTTAGTTTGAAGTGATACCTGCCTGCTTCGGTGACCTGAAGCGTCGCGGTATACTTTAATAAAAATTCATTGGCGGGAATGCCGGAAACATTTGATGAAATAAGTTGTGAAGACTGTTGAGTGATGGGCTTGAGCTTTGCGTAATCCGGGACCATTACATATTTTCCTTTGTAGGCAGTGGTCAATACATTTTTGATGGATGGTTTTCCTTTGTTGTAATTGCTGATGATAATATTTCTAAATGCGACCGGACCGTGATCCCCCTGTATCATGAATGGCGCAGAAGCGGTTTCGTTATTGTCCAGCGGCGATCTTGTAGGTCCGCTTAATTCAACGTTCTCCTGTATCAAAACGCCGTTCAATTCAACACTGAGAATTTTTGCATTAGCGATCTTTTTGCCTGCTTCAAACTTGGGTGCCTGGAAAGATATTTTCAGGTGCTGCCATAGTCCGGGCGCCTTACTTACATTTTGCCTTGGTGCGGTACCTTCGAAGCCTTTTTTGCCATCGGATTTACGATCGTCCCAGCGTTCATATATTCCCCCATTATCCTGCGACCTTGGCTGCAGCACGCCCCAACTGTCGAGCAGTTGCACTTCATATTTTCCCTGCAAATAAATGCCAGAGTTAGATTCTTTGGCCATCATATAATCAAGCTCAATATCCAGGTCGCCGTGTTCTAAAATAGAGACCAGTTGGCCTTTGGCCGATGGTTGAGGCTGGTTAACCAGTACGCCGGTTCCGTTTCTCGTAGTGAGTTCATTAGCTTTGTTGAGATCGGCCTGAACGTCGCCTACGATCTTCCAGTTTGATGTGGGTTGCCTGAATACTTAGAGATCCGTTAAGGTTAATTTCTCCTGCGCTGGAGTTATCTGGAAGCAAAACAGAAAAATGATGGTTGCCAGGATTTTTTGCGCATTGGAATATGGCCGCATATGGTTGATTGATGTATTTTTTTGTAACGAGTGGCGTAAATTATTCATTATTTCAAACAGTTAAGCAAATAAAAAACCTGCTGGTTACCCGCCCCGTCCTTTAACCTGCCCGGAAAAATGGTGAAGCCTTCTACAAGTAATAGTGCTATATATAAAGTAAATTATTCGATATTTTAATGGGTTAAATTAAACAACAATGCAACGAATCTTCTTACTGCTGGCTTACTGTTTCTTTTTCTGTGATGCGGGTGCACAGATAAAAGTCAGCCCCAATAAACGTTACCTGGTAAAAGCCGATGGAACGCCATTCTTCTGGCTGGGCGATACCGCATGGGAACTGTTTCACCGGTGTAACCGGAAGCAGGCCGACTATTACCTTAAACGCAGGTCGGAGCAGGGTTTTACGGTAGTGCAGGCAGTAGCACTGGCGGAATTCGACGGACTTCATGTACCTAATCCCTATGGTGAACTTCCGTTAAAATATGATGATCCCACACAGCCGAACGAAGCATATTTCAAACACGTGGACTATATCATCGATAAAGCAGCGGAGTATAACATCTCGATTGCCTTTTTACCGACCTGGGGGGATAAAATTTTTAAATCGACCTGGGGTAAGGGCCCCGAAGTTTTTACACCAGAAAACGCAAAAGTTTACGGACAATGGCTGGGTAAGCGATATAAGGATAGAAGGAATATAATATGGATCATGGGGGGCGACCGCAATCCAAGAAATGAAGCCGATAAATCTGTATGGCGTGCACTGGCCGAAGGCGTTACTGCCGGTGCCGGCGGTGCTGATAATGTATTGATGAGTTTTCATCCGCAACCCAATGAGTTGGGTGCAGGAGAATATTTTTATGAAGATGGATGGCTTGATTTTAATATGTTCCAGAACGGTCATTGCCGTGATACAAGAGTGTTTGACAAGATCCAGTCTTCTTATAAGCGGATGCCTGCAAAACCTGTGATCGATGCTGAGCCTATTTATGAAGACCATCCGGTTTGTTTCAATGTCAATGAACTGGGAACATCTAATGCATACGATGTGAGAAAGTTTGCATACCTCGATGTATTGGCGGGTGCATTTGGACATACTTATGGATGTCATGATATCTGGCAATTTTACTCTCCTTATCGCGAAGCGGTTAATGGTCCGCATATATACTGGCAGGAAGCGATGGAATTACCGGGTGCGTCACAAATGAAATTTCTTCGCCGGCTGATGGAATCCCGTCCAATACTTGATCGGGTCCCGGACCAGTCGCTCGTGGTGGAGAATGATCTTTTCACCAGTGAACGTGTGCAGGCAGCGCGCGGTAACGATTACGCGTTTATTTATACTACTGCGGGTCGGGCTTTTACGGTTATCCTGGGAAAGATTAGTGGTTCGCGGTTGAATGCGTTATGGTACAATCCACGGAATGGGGAGGTGAAGAAAATTGATGCGGTAATCAATAAAGGCCAACACCTCTTTACGCCACCCACTACAGGGCATGGCCAGGATTGGGTGCTTGTGCTTGATGATACGTCTAAGAACTATAGTGAGATAAAATAGCATTTAGCACGGGCCAGGGTCTTCGATGAAGTCGGTTACCATTTCCGCCGTGAAAGTATCATGCGATTTTGCGACGTACGATTT
>JANMMA010000031.1:0-8672 GCA_031372815.1 Sphingobacteriales bacterium | reverse complement strand
ATCTCCAGCCCGTCATTACGCATCTTTTTTTCAAGGATTTCTATCCTGGTGTCATAGTCCGGTACCTGAAGGTCAGCACTAAGGCCCCAGCGAAACCTACTCAATAACCTTTCCTGCACTCCTTCCAGGTCTTTTGGCGGCTTATCTGAGCTAAGGATAAGTTGCTTGCCGGACTGGTGCAGGTGATTAAAAATCGCAAAGAATGCGTCCTGTGATTTTTCCGCACGGTTGAAAAACTGCACGTCGTCGATAATGAGCACATCAATCAACTGGTAAAAATGTATAAAATCGTTGATGGCATTGTTACGGCTGTGGTCCTGAAACTGATTGATAAACTTTTCCGAGCTCACATATAATACCACCTTATTAGGGTGCATTCTCTTGACTTCGTTTCCAATGGCCTGGGCAAGGTGGGTTTTACCAAGTCCTACACCACCATATATGACCAATGGATTAAAAGAGGTAGCCCCTGGTTTCTCCGCAACAGTTTTACCTGCACGCCTTGACACCCTGTTACAATCTCCTTCCACAAACGCATCGAATGTATAGATCGGATTCAATTGTGAATCGATCTGCATTTTTTTTAGACCCGGTATCACAAACGGATTCTTAACCGGGTTATTTATGACTAAAGGAAAATCCATTTCGTTATTGCTGTAAGTCTTATAACCATTTCCAGGAATATCCATGGTGAGTGGCTTGTTCTTGTCATTCCCACTGTCGACCATAATGCGGTATTCAAGTCTCGCGTCTTTTCCAAGCTCACGCTTCAATGTTTTCGCCAGCAGTGTTACATAATGTTCTTCAAGATATTCAAAGAAAAACTGGCTGGGAACTTGTATGGTGAGAATTTTTTCTTTTAATGCAACCGGCTTAATTGGTTCGAACCATGTCTTAAAATGTTGCCACTCTACGATGTCCTTGATTATGTCCAAGCAATTTATCCAGACTTTATCGTGAGTTATATCCATTCTTACTTAAGCAATTAGAAATTTGGTTACAGAAAATTTTGTTTCAACAGGATTGGGAAAATTTCAGAAGAAGTTATCGGTGAGTGATTTCGAAACCCGACGAATTTCCCGGCGGCTGGAATCGCCTAAACCGTTTTCGCGAAGTGTGTAATTGCGCTATTTTCTTTTTCAATTGCATCTGGTTGAAAGTACCTTTTTTTTTGGATTACTTCTTTGTTTTTTTTGAAAAATATTTTTCACTGTTTTTTTCAAAAGGGTAGCGAATATAGATTCACTTTCGGGAATAAAAAATTTTTTATTCTCATCTTATGGTCATGAATTATTTGATACAAAAATTGATTTGTTTTTATCAAGATTTTTAATATTACCCGCCTCAAAAACGTAATCTAGGCGTCCCAGTTGAATTCCAGCCCATCCTACCTGGTTAACAGCAACTTCTTCGCCATCCGCATTCCTGTAAAGCCTTGGTGCATCAAAGAATCTGTGTGTATGCGCACCAATGATGAGGTCAATATGTCTTGAGCGTTGAGCCAGCAATTCATCACTGATCTTTTCATCGGTATACCTGTCTCCCAGGTGAGACAGACAAATCACCATATCACAATTTTTTTTCTTTTTCAGGTAATCAGCTGTCCGCGTAGCTTCCTCCACCGGATCAAGATATTTTGTAGTACCGTAAAGACCCTGACCAACCAATCCCACGAGTTCTATTCCGACTCCGGTAATGCCGATTGTCAGCTGGCCTTTTTTGATAATTTTATACGGATGGTAATGATGCTCCATAGCGGTGCCGCTGAAATCATAATTGCTGATGATAAAAGGAAAATTTGCATGGGCTGAAATCTTCTCTGCAAGATTTTCAATTCCTGCATCAAAGTCATGATTTCCAATGGTTCCCGCTTCGTAACCCATCATGCTCATGGCCCTCATTTCTGGCTCTCCCTTATACAGGTTGAAATATGGTGTTCCCTGGAATATATCGCCGGCATCAACCAACAATACGTTCTCTTCGGCTGCCCTGATCTCTTTGATCAGTACTGCCCTTGCAGCAACCCCGCCTTTACCTGCATACTGTCCGTCTGAAAACGGATCCAGCCTGCTATGTACATCATTGGTATGGAGTATGGTAAGCTTTTGAGATTTTTTTTCTGCAGTGGCAAATAGTAACGGGTGCGATATCAACAGTGATGTTGCCGTAAAAGCAGTATTTCGTATGAAATGACGTCTAGTTGCCAATGGTTATCCTGTTTTCAAGTTGCGTACCAATCGGTTTGCCCTGCTGTTTCATCAGTCTTACGTAATCTATTATGGCATCCCTGATCAGGTAGTTGGTATCTTTTCTTTTTGCCTGTCCATAAAACCAGGCCATAGTCGGATTATTCGCATAATAATCTGAAGAGACAACAATATATGATGCTTCATCATCTATCTGCTTTCCATCCAACAATATATTTTCAACCTTCTTATCTTTTAATGTCAGACTCAACCCGGAAACGCCGCCGCCTTCTTTTGCCGTTGTTTCAATAAATTTCTTCAGCAGGATACCTTTTACAGTAACGAGAACCATCAGATTATCAAAAGGCATCACTTCGAATATGGCACCCCGTGATACAGGGCCGGCTTCTATATATGGCCGCCGTATACTGCCCAATCCCACAAAGGATATCGATGCCGCAGGATCGAACTTTTCCTTAGCCATATATACAAAGGCATCACACATAAAATTACCCAGTGTTGTCACCGGTCTTTTCACATCCATTTTTTGCGCGATGTCACCTACTACTTCACTCATGACCATATTCATGCTATCACGGAATGGTTTCAGGTAACGACTAAATGTGGTGTCAGAAACAGATTTTGCCTCTATGGGATAATCTGTGAATCGAAGGGAACCGGGATGATAAGAGGTATTACAGCTTAACAGGAAAAAAAGAATAACAATTTTCGGGAAACGAATACTCATAGCTGTAAAGGGTAAATGGAAGGTATCCATAATTAGGACAAAAAAAAAGATATTTTTCCGGCCCCGCCACTTCAAAAATTATAGCGGTACCTTTGACAAAAATTAACCATGGGTTTTGACGTTACCGGCAAGCTGATAGCCAAATACGAGACTGTGCAACGGTCGGAAAAATTCCGAACCAGGGAGTTTGTGATAGAGACAACTGAGGATATAGGCGGACGTATTATAAATAATTATATCAAGTTCCAATCAGTGCAGGACAGGACCTCTCTGGTAGACCGTTTCAATATCGGTGACACCTTGAAAGTGCATTTCAATATTAAGGGTTCAAAGTGGGAAAAGAACGGTCAGGTCAATTACATCACCAACCTTGATGCATGGAGAATTGAAACGGTAAATATGCAAACACAGGATAGTACACCTGCAGCACAGAATACTCCATATACAAATAGCCCGTCTTCAGAAATGCCCGACGACCTCCCATTCTGATAAAAACGATTTCTAAACATCTTGACCTTTCAGGATAAATACCTGACATGCAAAAAAATATTACCCTGCGGCTTAGTCCAACTGAGGCCGACAATGCAGATGCTATAAAACGACATATTGCGGGTCACGTCAATATTGATCCCGGAAAAGTTACCGGCTACTATACCGTAAAAAAATCTCTTGATGCCCGCAGCCGCCAGATATGGCTGAACCTCACTGTCGCTGCTACGATTGATGAACCCTTCATCAACAGGCCGGAAATTGTTTTTCGCTATCCCGATGTCCGCAATGCTAAAAAAACAACGGTGATCATTGGTGCCGGACCAGCGGGTTTATTTGCTGCACTGAAACTCATAGAAGCAGGCGTAAAACCCATAGTCCTTGAACGGGGAAAGGACGTGAAAGCCAGAAGACGGGACCTTGCCATTTTAAACAAAGAAGGTATCATCAATCCGGATAGTAATTATTGCTTTGGAGAAGGCGGTGCTGGTACTTATAGCGACGGAAAACTCTATACACGAAGCAGGAAAAGAGGTAATACAGACCGTATCCTGAATATTTTTGTTCATTTCGGGGCCGATGAAAGTATCCTCTATGACGCGCATCCGCACATCGGAACCAATAAACTTCCGCAGATCATTACAGCCATGCGTGAACAGATCCTGTTCAGCGGAGGTGAAATTCATTTTGAACAAAAACTGACCGATTTCACCGTGGAAAATGGGCGCATTACAACGGCGATATGCGCCAGTGCGCAGAAATTCAAAGCAGATTCTTTTATACTTGCAACAGGCCACTCCGCCCGGGATGTTTTTGCATTATTGGCCAATAAGAAGATATTAATAGAAGCAAAACCCTTTGCTCTTGGTGTAAGGGTAGAACATTCTCAGATGTTGATAGACAGTATTCAGTACCACTGTTTCACCAGGAACCAACACCTTCCACCGGCATCTTACAGTATGGTTGAACGAGTCGCTGAAAAAGGCGTGTTTTCTTTCTGCATGTGTCCGGGTGGGATTATTGCGCCAGCGTCAACATCCCCAGGTGAACTGGTGGTAAATGGATGGAGTCCATCCAAAAGAAATAATCCTTTTGCCAATTCCGGCGTTGTGGTGGAAGCGGGTGTCAAAGAGGCGTTGCTAACCTTTTCGGATAAACGATATTATGATGGAAAAGATGTTGACGAGAATGATCCGTTGCTACTCATGAAACTGCAGGAATTGGTAGAAACAAAGGCATTCAGGGCAGGGGGTGGAAAGTTTGTTGCACCGGCGACAAGGCTGGAAGATTTTTCCCGGGGTAAAACGTCAGCAGATTTACCTGTATGTTCTTATATACCGGGCGTAAGATCAACATCGTTACAGGGTGTGCTTCCGCCGTTCATCATGGAAAGGTTGCAACTGGGCTTTAGGGCTTTTGGAAAGAAAATGAAAGGGTATCTGACAAATGATGCCATAGTGGTGGCTACAGAAAGCCGCACTTCATCGCCTGTTCGTATTCCGAGAGATGAGGAAACCCTGCAGCATCCACAGATAGCTAACCTGTATCCATGTGGGGAGGGAGCCGGCTTTGCGGGTGGGATTGTGAGTGCTGCCATGGATGGAGAAAAAATAGCCGAAATGATCGCAATAGCCAATGGCTATTTTCTAAAACACAAATAATTAACCAGGCCCTGCGTTATATATTTCCACTGAAGGAAAAAAATTTTCCTGCCTGTAACATAATGTATATTACCGCAACATATACGACATATGCAAAACCTGATCGAGGTACGTAACCTGCAAAAACAATTCGCCTCACAGAAAGCGGTGAACGATATCAGCATTAACATCGCCAAGGGAAGCATTTTCGGCTTACTGGGGCCAAATGGTGCGGGTAAGACTACCTTACTGAGGATGATCACCGGAATCTTTTACCCCGATGAAGGGCAGATCCTTTTCAACGGAAAACCCTTTGATCCCGCAGCCGATGTTGCAAGGATAGGGTATATGCCGGAAGAAAGGGGACTGTATAAAAAAATGAAGATCGGTGAACAGGCGCTCTACCTCGCCCGGCTTAAAGGCCTTTCCAAGGCCGATGCAATGAAAAAGATCAAAGAATGGTTTATTAAGTTCGAGATGCAGAGCTGGTATAATAAAAAGGTGGAAGACCTGAGCAAAGGAATGAGCCAGAAACTGCAGTTCGTTACTACCGTGTTGCATAATCCTGAACTGATCATACTGGATGAGCCTTTCAGCGGACTTGACCCGGTTAACGCCAACCTCATCAAAGACGAAATCTTTCGACTGGCCAAAGAGGGAAGTACGATCATTTTCAGTACTCATCGGATGGAACAGGTGGAAGAGATATGCGACCATATTATGCTGATGAACCGTGGTTCAAAAATTCTTGATGGAACCGTAAAGCAAGTAAAGCACGATTTTAAGGAAGACCTTTTCAGGGTGGAGTTTGAAGACAAACTGCTTCCGGAACATACGGCGATCCATTTATTCCATGTAGTAAGTAAGTCAGACATGGGACTGGTATTAAAACGAAATGAAGGATTTAGCAACAACGACATCCTCCAGTATTTTATTCATAAAGGTCTAAGTGTACGTTCATTCAATGAAATGCTGCCTTCGTTGAACGATATTTTTATCAGGCTCGTAGGCGAAACACCCGCAGCCAGGCAGTTTGAACCCGTTGCACCATAATCACAATTTTAACAGCATGAGCAAAATAGGCTTGATTATAGAAAGGGAATACATGACCAGGGTAAGGAATAAAACCTTTATCATTTCAACGTTTATGCTTCCACTGGTTATGATACTGTTCATTTTTGGATCGGCTTTTTTTGCCGTGCGTTCCAAAGAAAAACAGCGGGTGGCTGTGGTAAATGATCCGGGGTTCTTCCGCAATAACCTGAAGAGTGATTCCAACTCAGTAATTTTTGACTTCACCTCCGGGGTCGACAGCCTCAATTATCAGTCGAAAGGATATAACGGTATCCTATACCTGCCCACTGGCGTAAACAAGAATAAATATGAGTTGAGGTCCGATAAACAATTTGGACTCGGAGCAAAAGGTTATATAGAACAGCAATTGAATAAGTCGATTGAAAATAACATGCTCCTGGAAAGAGGCATAGAAAAAGCAACGCTAGATTCTATTTCGCGGGTAAGCGATAATTCAGTTCAGCTCGAAAATATTGTAAAGGAAAAAAATGGCAAGAATCGTGAAGCGAATGCCGGACTGGCTTACGGTGTTGGCTTCGGAAGTGGAATACTGATCTATATCACTATGTTCATTTTTGGTGCCATGGTAATGCGTGGAGTAGCAGAAGAAAAAATGAACCGTATTGCTGAAGTTATAGTGTCATCCTGTAAGCCTTTTGAACTGATGCTGGGAAAGATTATTGGGATTGCGGGGGTCGGACTAACCCAGTTCATGCTCTGGATCATCCTGTTGTTCGTTATTACCACGGCAATGCAATTTTTTATTCCCCACGAAACTCTCGTACAGTTCCAGGAATTGCAAAAAAACCAGCAACAGATTCCTGGCGGGATGAATAATTCGATGGCCCTGAAAATGCTTGAAGCAAAAACAACGATCGTCGAAGGCGTTAACTGGGCACTGATCATTTTCTGTTTCCTGTTTTATTTCCTTGGCGGCTACTTGTTCTATGCGGCATTGTTCGCGGCTATCGGAAGTGTGATCAACGAAGATCCACAGGAAGCGCAGGCGCTAATGCTGCCGATCACCATGCCGATCATCTTTGCATTTATCATATTGACCAGCAGCCTTCAAAACCCCAATAGTCCGGTCGCGGTTTGGGCCAGTATCATTCCGTTCACTTCCCCCATTGTAATGATGGGCAGGATACCTTTTGGGGTGCCTGATACTGTACCGTATTGGCAACTCGGATTGTCGATGGTCAGCCTGATCGGAGGATTCCTCGCCACCACCTGGTTTGCGGGTAAGGTCTACCGTACCGGTATATTATTATATGGAAAGAAGGCTTCGTGGAAAGAAATGGCGAAGTGGGCGTTCCGCAAAAGTTGATAATGTGGTGGGTGTGGGTAATGTGGTAGGTCGACCAGTGATAACCAGGTGGTAGTACGAAAAGTAGGATCTGCTCCAGGCTCAATCCACCAGGAAAAAATGGAATGGTGAAGGGACGAGTGGATACTCCAGGTACTCCATTTCCACGATCATTTGGATGGGTTCATTGGTTTTCACCGTTACTTTATCCTTCACTACTTTCCGGTAACCATCTTTTTCAAAAATGATCTTGTAAATGCCGGGCTTCAATTCTTCCAACCCAAATTCTCCGTCAGTATCTGTATAGGTAAACTTTTCCTTTTTATTAAGCAGAATGGCGGTTACGGTAACATTTTGCAGTGGCTTCCTGGAATCTTCCTTAAAGACTTTTCCAGACAGGAGTTCTGTACCTGAACAAGGACTGGCCGTACCTTCCAATGCTTTAGCGGAAAATCCGGTGGCGATACAAAGTATCAATCCAATAGTTAGTTTGACTGCCCTCATGAATGCTGAATTATGTGTGAAAAACGGGATCTTTTAGGGCGGAATTAAAATCACTCCATATTTGTTCTACGATCTTACCGGCGGGGAGGATATCGTGTAACATAGCACTGACCTGTCCAATTTCAAGTTCACCATTTTCAATATCCCCTTCGAACATTCCCTTTTTTGCCTTTCCCCTTCCCAGTAAAACAGCAAGTTCTTCCGCATTTGCACCTTTCTTTTCTGCTTCATCTACGGTACGAAAAAAGTTGTTTTTCAGCAGCCTTACCGGTACCACTTGCTTTAGGGACAACAAAGTATCGCCTTCTGTTGCATCTATCACCGCTTTTTTGAAATTATTATGAACTGAAGCTTCCTCACAAGCCACAAACCTGCTTCCTACCTGCACCCCATCAGCGCCTAAAATCATGGCCGCCAGCATTTGTCGCCCGGTGGCAATACCACCAGCCGCCATTACAGGAATAGAAACTGCCTCGCGAACCAGGGGTATCAGCACAAAACTCGTAGTTTCTTCACGACCGTTATGACCACCAGCTTCAAAGCCTTCTGCTACCACGGCATCACACCCGGCGTCTTCAGCTTTTTTTGCAAATTTGCTGCTGCTCACAACGTGCACCACCTTAATGCCTTTTTCTTTTAAAACACTTGTCCAGGTTTTAGGACTGCCTGCGGAAGTAAAAACAATCTTTACGCCTTCTTCTATGACGATCTGCATATGCTTGTCG
>JANMMA010000389.1:0-2474 GCA_031372815.1 Sphingobacteriales bacterium | reverse complement strand
AGGCGGTTATTGAGTCTGCCGCTTCTAAAAGCTGGAAAGACATTCAGGCATATTAAGTAATAACCAATAGTGAAAATGACCATCATTGATAACTATTTAAAACCGCTATTTAAAATTCTGGGTGTTCTGATCGTAGGATTTACTTCCTTTCAGTGTACACAATCAGATACACACTCAGATACACGCTCAGATCCTTCAGCATTAAAAATTAAAAAAGGATCTCACATCATTTTAATTGGAAATAACCTCGGCTCACGGATGATGGATTTTGATCACTTTGAAACGGGCATGCACATGCGCTTTCCCGACAGTTTGCTGTACATCCGCAATATGTGCGACGGCGGGAATACGCCAGGTTTCAGGCCACACTCAGGCAGACCATCTCCTTGGGCATTTCCGGGAGCAGAAAAATTCTACGGAGAAATGGCCCATAATTCAGATAGCCAGGGAGAGTATGAAACACCCGACCAGTGGATTGCCAGGCATAAGGGAGACATTATCATCGCCTTCTTCGGCTTCAACGAATCTTTCCAGGGTGAAGCAGGCCTCAAAAATTACAAAGCAGAACTGGATGCCTTCATCAAGCATACCTTACATCAAAAATACAATGGGCGTACAACGCCGCAACTCGCCATTGTGTCCCCGATCGCTTTCGAAGATCTTTCCGACAAGTATGATTTACCCAACGGCAAGCAGGAAAATATAAATCTTGCTATGTATACTAATGCCATGAAGCAAATCGCCGAAAACAATAACGTTTATTTCGTCGATGCCTATTCTCCTTCGAAAAAATGGTATGAAACCACGGATGCGCCATTAACGATTGATGGTTCCCAACTTAACGATGCCGGGTATGCGAAATTTGGAGGCTTACTCACGGAAGCATTATTTGGCAATGCACCATTGAAGGCGCAAGATCACGAAGCACACATACATGCAGCGGTGATGGAAAAAAACTGGATGTGGCATAACGATATCAAGATTCCAAACGGGGTTCACGTGTTTGGCCGCAGGTTTAGGCCCTATGGCCCAGACAACTATCCGCAAGAGCTTGAAAAAATCAGGCAAATGACTGCTATCAGGGATGAAGCCATCTGGTTAGCAGCGAAAGGACAGCAGATGGATCTGGCAGCAGCAGATCGTAAAACAAGAACCCTTCCGGAAGTGAAAACAAACTACAACCCTGAAAAAAATGGTACCCTGGAATACCTTTATGGAGATGATGCCCTGGCTAAACTAAAAGTAGCACCGGGTTATAAGATAGAATTGTTTGCGTCAGAAAAAGAATTCACCGATGTTGCCAACCCCGTTCAATTATCCTTTGATAATAAAGGGCGGCTTTGGGTGGCTACCATGCCAACATACCCGCATTGGAGGCCGGGGGATAAAAAACCGAACGATAAAATCATTATTCTCGAAGATACAGACCAGGATGGCAAGGCAGACAAACAGACGGTGTTCGCTGATGGCTTACAGCTTCCGCTAGGTTTCGAGCTGGCACCCGAGGGAGTCTATCTGTCGCAGGGTACAAACTTTTACCTGTTGAGGGATACTGATGGCGATGATAAAGCAGACTCAAAAGAAATCTTATTAAGCGGCTTTGATGATCATGATACGCATCATGCGCATCATGCTTATACGGCAGATCCTTCCGGCGCAATATACATGGGCGAAGGAGTTTTTCTTCATACAAATGTTGAGACCTCATACGGTCCGGTACGTGCAACCAATGGAGGATTTTACCGTTATAATCCCCAACGCCGACAGTTGGAACGGACAGCCCAACTTAGCATTCCCAACCCCTGGGGAATTGCCTTCGATGAGTGGGGCCAAAACTTTTATGCAGAAACATCAAGCCCTGACGTGCGTTGGATGATGCCAGGATCAGTCAAATCAAGGTATGGCGTATCTACCCACAAATCAAAACAGCTGATTGAAGAAAAGCACCTCGTACGCCCCACCTCCGGCCTCGAATTTGTTTATAGCCGTCACTTTCCTGATGACGTACAGGGGGACTTTTTAATCAATAACACCATTGGCTTTTTAGGAACCAAAGATCACACGCTTACCGATGATGGAACAGGTTATAAAAGCATACACAGGCAGGATCTATTAGTTTCAGAAGACAAAAACTTTCGCCCGGTAGACATGGAATTTGCGCCTGACGGATCATTATATATTGTTGACTGGCACAATGTATTAATCGGTCACATGCAACACAATGCCCGCGATCCCCTGCGTGATCATGTGCATGGAAGAATCTACAGGATAACTTATCCATCACGCCCGCTGGTGAAACCTGCAAAAATCGATGGAGCAAGCATACCCGTACTGTTGGATAATTTAAAACTCCCTGAATACCGCACCCGCTACCGCACCCGCCGCGAACTTCGTGGCCGCCCGGCATCCGAGGTTTTATCCGGTGTCAATACCTGGGTGGCGAATTTGGATAAAAAAGACAGCAGGTATGAGCA
>JANMMA010000354.1:0-2508 GCA_031372815.1 Sphingobacteriales bacterium | reverse complement strand
GTTGGCGGTTTTGGTTATATATTCCATCATATATAAATAGAGAAATCCCGGTAAGCATGAAGCTTTGTATAATTTTAATTTGTTTTTACCTGCCTTTAATGGTATTTGGGCAGACTGGCGAATGGCAGAATCTTTTCAATGGCAAAGACCTTACCGGCTGGAAGCAGCTCAATGGCAAAGCAAAGTATGAGGTAAAAAATGGGATGATCATAGGTACAACGGTAGCCGGAGAACCAAATTCTTTCCTGGCAACCGAGAAAGACTATGGCGATTTTATACTCGAACTTGAATTTAAGGTGGACTCTACCATGAATTCCGGCATTCAGTTCAGAAGTGCCAGTACACTGGATTACCAAAACGGTCGGGTGCATGGATATCAACTGGAAATTGATCCTTCTAAAAGAGCATGGAGCGGAGGCGTATATGAAGAAGCAGGAAGGTTGTGGCTGTATACGCTGGAGTATAATGAAAGCGCAAAAAAAGCATTTCGTCAGAATGCATGGAACAAGTACCGGCTTGAATGTATCGGGCATAACATACGGACATGGGTAAACGATATTCCGGCTGCATACCTAATCGATGATGGAGCTGCTAAAGGATTCATTGCACTCCAGGTTCACAGTATCGGAAAAGAAGTGAAAGGGGAGAAGCAGGTGATGTGGCGAAATATCCGGATCAAAACAACAAACCTGAAACCGTCAACTTCTGGCAATATTTATGTTGCGAATTTTTTACCCAACCAGCTTTCAGATGCGGAGAAAAGAAATGGCATTAAGCTTCTTTGGGATGGGAAAACCTCCACAGGTTGGCGGAGCGCTTTCAAGACGAGTTTTCCGGATTCGATCTGGGAGATGCGTGATGGAGTGTTATCGGTTATGTCTGCCGGAGGAGCCGAGTCCCGCAATGGTGGTGATATTGTAACCATCGATGAATACAGTGCCTTTGAGCTACAGTTTGAATTCAGGCTAACAGAAGGAGCCAACAGTGGTGTAAAATATTTTGTGACGGAAAACGAACAAACAACGGGTTCAGCCATCGGTCTGGAATACCAGTTGCTCGATGATGAAAAACATCCTGATGGTAAATTGGGAATAGCTGGCAACAGAACCCTTGCTTCCCTTTATGACCTCATCCCTTCGCTGAAAACGAAACAGTCGTATCCCAAAATAACCGACTGGAACAGGGGGATGATCAGGGTTTACCCCGACAATCATGTAGAGCATTTCCTGAATGGTTTTAAGGTAGTGGAATATCAGCGTGGGGGACAAATGTTCCGGGCACTCGTGGCGGGCAGTAAGTATGCTAAATGGTCTGATTTCGGACTTGCACCAAAAGGACATATTTTATTGCAGGAGCACGGAAGCAAGGTGGATTATAGGAGTTTGAAGATCAAACTCCTATAATCAATGTGGGAATGTGGTTAATGTGGTTAATGTGGGAATGCAAATGAGGTAATGAATGAGGTAATCAATGAGGCAATGAATGAGGTAATGAATGAGGTAATGAATGATGTAATGAAAATAAGCAGTATAATTGGCAAATACATTCCTTCATCGTCCTTTAATCATATAACTTGATTTTACTTTCTAACAGATTATTTCAGGCCGTTAATATAAGTACCGACTAATACTACCGATTATGACTACACGCAGAAAATTTATTTCTGGTTCTATTAAGGCAACCGGAGCAGTGTACCTCGGCGCATTGGGTTTCAGCGCCAAAAGCTATGCAAGAATTATCGGCGCCAACGACAGGGTAGGGGTTGGTGTGGTGGGATTCTCCGACAGGTTCCGGAGTTCTCTTTTTCCCAGTTTCATGAACCATCAGAAAGAAATGAATTTTGAGATCATTGCCTTGTCTGATATCTGGCGGCTTCGCCGGGAGGAAGCAACAGGTTGGTTCAAAACAAAGATGGGACAGGAGGTAAAGACCTGTGTCAATAATGATGAACTCTACAGGATCAAAGAACTTGATGCGGTGATCGTGAGCACGGCTGATTTTCAACACGCGAGGCATTGTATTGAGGCCGTAACTGCGGGGAAAGACGCTTATGTGGAAAAGCCTTTTGCTGAAACCATGGAAGATAACCGCGCCGCCTTAAAAGCAGTAAAATCTTCGCAAAAAATTGTGCAGATCGGATCACAACGAAGGAGCGGGAGCAACTATACGGCCGCTGCAGATTATATACAACAAGGAAAATTTGGACCCATTACCATGGTTGAGCTGACCTGGAATGTTAACCAACCGGGCCGTTGGAGAAGACCATCAACCGTGCCCACGCTTAAAGAAGCGGATACAGACTGGAAAAGATGGATCATAAACCGTCCGTATGAAAATTTTGACGCCCGGAAATATCTTGAATTCCGACTGTTCTGGCCATATTCTTCTGGAATGCCAGGCCAATGGATGTGCCACCAGATTGATACCGTGCATTGGTTCACCGGGCTACCACACCCGCGTTCAGTTGTTTCAAATGGAGGTATCTATGCATGGAAGGATGGACGAAAG
>JANMMA010000269.1:0-2517 GCA_031372815.1 Sphingobacteriales bacterium | reverse complement strand
GCCGACCGCAACTGCTCGGTTTCATTGATGTTCTTCTTTCCAATCGCTTCCACAAGATCGTCATTCACGAATGAACATTTCATAAAGATCAATTGCAGCTTGTCCTGGTAATTCCCGATTTCATTGATGATTTCAATTTGTTTTCCCAACTCCGATTTATCTTCCGAAAGCGTGATGTTGTATTTCTTACAATAGTCTTTCTGGATATTCATCATGTTGTCGTTGGCCTTCTGCATTTTGTCGGATACCTGGTCTTTTATCATCATATAAGCCTCCATCATATCATAACTCTGCTCTGCTACCTGCTGCATATCCACCAATTTCGTATAATCCTCGTTCATGTTATATTCAACCAGTTTCAGGTAGTCTGTAATGCCGTTCTTTAGTGATGAATCTCCCTTGTATGGCGGGACTTCTGCAATCACCTGGCGGGATTTTGATACCTGGTCCAGTAATTTTTGTCTTTTTTGCTTTGCCGCAATAGCACTGTTACCATGGGCCGCAACACTCTGATATTGCACAAATGCTTTATTGATCAGCGTAAACTCGCCGGAGATCTTATTCAATACATCTACAGCGGTCTGTGCTCCAAGGTGGTTAATGAAAACCGGCTATGGCACGACTTTTACAGTCTATAAAGCTAAATGTCATTGAATGAAATTTTTAAAGCTAATAATTGCTTTATGCTGTATCACCACGGGTTGCAATACTCAAAAACTTAACAATGAGTCTTTCCAGGGTTCAGTAAATACGAAAAATTATCAGGACACAAATTTACCTGCACCCAATTCCACAGCTTCTGCAACAAATTTTAGTAAAGTGACCGGATGGACAGGCTCCGAAACACCCATTGGCCCGGATGGGTTTAAGGTGGAAATATTTGCAACTGGATTCAGTCACCCCAGATGGATATATGTAGCAGAGACTGGTGATATTTTCATTGCTGAATCCAATACCATCTTAAAAGGCATTAGAAAAATCGGGGCAAAGTTTGCCCGCAAAATAAAGACCCAACATATCGGAGAAAGCGCCAACAGAATTACGATGTTGAGGGATATTCAGGGTGGAGTTCCAAAAAAGAGATATGTCTATTTAAACAAACTGAATCAGCCTTTCGGTATGCTGATCATTGGGAATCATTTTTACATAGGGAATACTGATGCATTAATGATATTTGATTATAAACCTGGTGATACATCTATTTCAACTGCAGGAAAAAAATTAATCGATTTGCCGGCTGGAAAAAATAACCGGCATTGGACCCGCAACATTATTACCAATGAACAAAAAGATAAAATTTATATAGGCATCGGATCGGGAAGTAATGTTGCTGAAAATGGGCTGGAGAATGAAACTGGACGGGCGGAGATATTGGAAGTCAATCCTGATGGCTCCGGTCAGCAAACATACGCCGGTGGACTAAGAAATCCAGTGGGCATGGGCTGGGCACCAGGAACCCACAAACTTTGGGCAGTGGTTAATGAAAGGGATGAATTGGGAGATGAGTTGGTACCAGATTATTTTACCAGCGTTATAAAAGGTGGGTTTTACGGATGGCCTTATTCTTATTATGGCCAGCATCCAGACCCAAGGATGAAGGATCATCCCCGTCCCGACCTTGTTCAGCAAGCGTTGGTTCCGGATGTTCCATTAGGTTCCCATACGGCTTCTCTGGGATTAGTATTTTATACTGAAGGAACATTCCCTGAGCATTATAGAAATGGAGCATTCATTACCCAGCATGGTTCCTGGAATCGCTCGGTATTGTCGGGTTATAAGGTCGTATTTATTCCATTTCGTGAAGGAAAACCCGCAGGACCAGTGGAAGATTTCCTGACTGGATTTATTAAAGATTTAGCAAAAAGTGAAGTTCATGGCCGGCCAGTTGGAATCGCCCTGTTAAAGGATGGCTCAATGCTGGTATCAGATGACGTTAGTAATACCATCTGGAGAATATCCTATAAAGGAAATTAATGGAACCAGGCATTGGCAGAAATGTACATATACTTTAAGAAGTTCAGATCTTCGCGAGTTCCTGTAATCTGTAATAGCCACTACTTAATCAAACGATACTTAAAATGAAGTTAACAGTTCATCTTACACTTAAACTGTTATTGGCAACTGAATAACAAACTCAGCAAATTCACCCTCCATAGTATCCACTTTAATTTCCCCACCATGTGCCTTAACAATATCATACGCTAATGATAAACCTAATCCGGTTCCTTGACCCGTTGGTTTTGTAGTAAAGAATGGTTGAAAGATTTTATCAAGTACTTTTTGTGGAATGCCAGGTCCATTATCACGAACAGATATTAAAACTTTATCGCCATTCTTTCTTGTACTCACCCAAACAGTTGGTTCATGTTTATAGTTAGGGTCTTTGAACCCCCCTTCGGGGGGCAGAGGGGTTGCATAAAATGCATTATTGATCAAATTAAGAACAACTCTCCCAATATCCTGCGGCACCACATTTATTTTTCCAATACTATCATCAAAATCTGTTTTGGTAGTTGC
>JANMMA010000256.1:0-44304 GCA_031372815.1 Sphingobacteriales bacterium | reverse complement strand
CAGAAAATTCCATCGGACCCATTATTGCCTGCATGAGTATTGTGATCCTTTTTACCATTCTTAATACACTGAACCTTCCCATTTTTAATATTGTGAAGCCTTACCTTTTTACCTCACATATGCTGGCGTGGAAAGGTTTCTTCGATGTGAAAGTAAACGCAGACAATGAACAGATCATTGGGTCAGTGGAAAACATTCCTGCTGTGATGCGTTCTGCAGGCATATTGACCATACACATCATTGGATTTTGGGCTGGCTCTATTATTGCCTTTCGGAGAAAAGATATTTTATCCTGATTCGTTATATTTTTCTAACGATCCAAAGGTCCTGTCCCCCTGTTTTCGATATATCCTTATGCCCTTCATGAAACTCCAACACGTTAAAGTAAGGCGATAGCATATTCATAAATATTAACGAAGCATTATACGTGGTCATCATCCTATGTCCTTTTGCAGGATAGTTCCTGGTAAAATATCCATTTGCGGCAAGGTGTTTTTCTTCTGACCTTAAGAGTTGTTGCGTATAGTGTTCACCGTGAGTGGTGAAAAGAAATATTCCATCGCTGGTCAATATCCTGTGAATTTCCATCAACCATGGAAGTTGTTCACTTCCTTCAATGTGGGTCAATACAGAAATGGCATAGACCAAGCCAAAATTTTCTGAAGGATAATCAGTAGGGGGATGATAACCGGACATATTGAATTGTACACCGTGAATATGATCCCTGTTCCAGGAAATCATTTCAAGGTTTATATCGCAGCCGAAGACTTCATATGAAGGAAGGATCATGGGTAGATGCCTGACGATTCGGCTTACACCACATCCCCATTCAAGTACTTTTTTGCTTTCAACAGGCAAATAAGGCGTACTCCATGTCACAATTTCCCTGGCGGCTTCAAGCCCGTCATCCATATACTTTTGGTAGGAGAGCATATACGTTTCGTACAAAGGATATGCGGATGGCAGAGCAACGTCAGGGTGACCGTTGATATAGTTTTTATTTTTCGCACCATATATTAATTGCGCGCGGAAGAACATTATCCTGTCAAGCAATGTAGCATTGCCCGTTCGGTAAAAGATACTTTTAAGCCAGCGTTTGCTCAAGCCCATCATCCAAATATAAATGCTTTAAGGCGCAGAAGTATTTTGCATAAAAAAGAGGCAGTTGCCTCTTTTTTTATGCGATCATTTCAAAAACGAATTACACGTATTTCGTAACACCCGGAACCGCAAACGGGTAAAGTCCATCTGCATCAGGTAATACGGGAGGTGCTGCTGCCCAGTCATACACTTTCGGATGAAGGTCAAGTCCCGAATTAATGGCTTTATCCCACTCCACAACCTGTCCGGAATATGTAGCCATACGTCCAAGAATACTCGTCATGGTGCTTTTTGCACCATTGTCGGCGTCCGCAAATTTGTACTCGCCTTTGGCAATCGCTGCAAACAATTCATCATGTTCTGTCTGGTAGGGATTGTTTTCTGTCTTGGTATCGAACTGGTATAAAACTTTTCCTTTCAAGTCGGTGATATGAGCAGCACCTGCAAAAATTTTGCCTTTCGTTCCCACCAATAGCTCGTCAACTTTTGCCATGGTATTTTTTTGGTGGCGGCATTGGCTATTCAAAATGGATCCGTCGGCATACTGAAATTCAACATAGTGGTGGTCGAATATTTCGCCATAATCTTTTCCTTTCCTTACCTCACGGCCACCCATACCCTGAGCTTTTATCGGGTAGCCACCTTTGAACCAGTTTATCACATCAATATTGTGAATGTGTTGTTCTGTAATATGATCACCGCAAAGCCAAACAAAATAGTACCAGTTGCGCATCTGGTATTCCATCTCGGTCTGGCCTGTTTTCCTGGGGTTGACCCACACACCGTCATTGTTCCACCATGCCTGGGCGGAGGTGATGTCACCGATCATGGACTTGCGCTTATACAGTTCACGGTAAGAATTCTGGTAGTGACGCTGAAGGCCTACCACCACGTTCAGTTTTTTCTTTTTCGCTTCTGCCGCAGCCACCAATACCCTTTGAATGCCTGCGGGGTCAGTGGCTACAGGCTTCTCCATGAATATGTGTTTGTTCTGTTTTACGGCTTCTTCGAAATGTATTGGCCTGAAGCCTGGTGGAGTTGTCAGGATAACTACATCAGCGAGCGCAATGGCTTTTTGGTATGCATCGAAGCCCACAAATTTGCGTTCTTCAGGAACCTCAATTCTATTTTTGATATTTCCTGGTCTGCCGCTCGATTCGGATATATCATCAGCAGTTAATGCTGTATAGCAGGAATCAATACGGTCACGGAAAGCATCAGCCATAGCTACCAGTTTCACATTTTGTTTGGTGAGCAGGGCCTGCATGGCAGCGCCCGTGCCCCGACCTCCGCAACCTACGAGGGCTATTTTGATGGTGTCGTCGGCACCAGAAAAAAAGTTTGCTTTCGACAACAGTGGTGCCGCAAAAAGACCACCGGCAACCATGCCGGTTTGTTTTACAAATTCCCGGCGTGATGAATTCTTCTGATGTTGATCCATGATGGATTTTTTATGATGAACAATATTATTTACCTAAATACAATGTATAAAATTTTTCCGCTTCTTCTTTACCAGGCTGATTTAAAGGTCGAACGATCCTGAATCCCACAAACATTCCATCTGTTAACCACCACCTGCTTTTTGGCACTTGCGGATCACGCTTATTCCAGGCTGGTTCTGAGTGTTTTCTTGCGGCAATTCTCATAGACGAAGCGTCATCCATATAAGAACCACCCCGTATCGACCGCGGGTATCGTGTAACAGGTAAAACAATCGGATCTTTCGCTTTTACCGTATCAAAATATTTGTCGGAATACTGGTCCATCGTCCATTCGCTCACATTGCCCAGCATATCGTAAAGCCCCCATGGATTGGGCTTCTTCTGACCCACTTTCTGATATTTCTTCCCGCTGTTGGAAATGAACCACGCGTAATCTTTTAACTTACCGGGATCATCGCCAAAAAAATAGGCTGAAGTAGTTCCAGCCCTGCAGGCATATTCCCATTCAGCTTCTGTGGGCAGTCGGTAGAATATGCCGGTTTGCTGGTACAGCCATCGGCAAAACATCATTGCTCCGTCAACGCTCATACTGTTTACAGGGAATCCGCCATCCTTCCCCATATTCCAGCTCAGGTCAATGTATTGCGCAGTAGGCCTTGTTACGGCGTCAACTTTAGATCCCTGCGAAAGGGTTTCGTTCTTGTAAAATATCCCAAACTGGTCATGGGTAACTTCATAAACACCCATCCAAAATGGGGAGATGATTAATTTTTTAGCCGGACTTTCATCGGGTTTGGCATTTTTATCACCGGCAGCACTGCCCATCAGGAAACTTCCGCCTTTAATAGGCACCATGGAATAAGTAAAAGCTGATCCGGGAATTGTTTGTGCAAAAGGGATAAAGCCGTTGTCTTTCTGTTGTGCAACGCTCACCAAAGAGAAAATGACTGCCAGTAAAAAGAATGTTGGTTTCACTACAGCTGATTAAGGGTCATCAAGGTAAGCCAGAACCGTACTATTTCCAGTGTTTATTTTGGTGATCAGCCCAAAAAAAAACTACATTAGAGAATGAAAAGAAGAAACTTTCTCCGGAACGGATTACTTGCCGGCACCGCCGGTGTGATCGGAACAAATAATGCGACAGCCGCAAACCGTAATGACCTGTATGCTGATCAACCTTTTAAAATGTTGTTTGGTACCCATGACGGTATGTTTGCAGGTAGTGCTGGTACCAATTTCATTGACCAGATAAAGTTTGCGTACGACAAAGGATTCAGGGCCATTGAAGACAATGGCATGATGTCCAGAACGCCGGAAGAACAACAAAAGATAGGCGACACACTGGAGAAGTTAGGGATGAAGATGGGCGTGTTCGTCGTTACGTCTGATTCGTGGCACTGGAAAATGTCGCTCACTACCGGAAAAAAGGAATGGAAAGATCGGATGATGGCCGATTGCAAGATCGCTGTTGAGGTGGCAAAAAGATGCAGGGCCAAATGGGTCACTGTAGTGCCCGGGAATTATGACCGCACAAAATCTGTTGACATGCAGACCGCCAATGTTATTGAAGCATTGAAGATGGCCACAACAATAGTGGAACCAGCCGGGCTTGTGATGGTGCTTGAACCGCTGAGTGACAACCCGGATCTTTTTCTTCGTCACTCCGACCAAACCTATATGATTTGTAAGGCGGTGAACAGTCCATCCTGCAAAATCCTGTTCGACATGTATCATATGCAGCGTAATGAAGGAAATATCATGGCCAACATTGACACGGTGTATGACGAGATCGGTTATTTTCAGATTGGAGACAATCCCGGCCGTAATGAGCCTACAACTGGAGAAATGAATTATAAAAATATCTTCAGGCATATTAACGCCAAAGGATACAAGGGTATACTCGGAATGGAACATGGCAACGCCACAAAAGGAAAAGAGGGCGAACTTGTCCTTATCAAAAACTACCGTGAAGTGGACCTGGCATAGTGAGTCAATATTTTAACATTCTCTGCAACTTTATAGGCCCGGAGTGGTTTCCATTCCGGGCAAAATTTAATAGCTCACTGGTAACCGGTAATGGTAAATTTCGAGAACGCAGAACCAAATGGTTTCTGCGTTGTTTTTAAGGTGATCGCCGGTGTAATGACCAAAAAGTGAAAATCTATAATGCGCTTTATTTTTTTTGTACTGATATTGATAACAGGTCTTCAACTTACTGCACAGGATGCGACAGTACTTATTGAGAATGTGCGCAATAAACTGGCCCAGGTAAAAGACTATACAGCTGCGGGGAAACTGAAGACGGATGTGGCATTTTTGAAAATACCCATTTCGAATGTACAGGTATATTACAAAAAGCCGAACCAGTTCAGGGTTAAAAAAGATGGTGGAATTTCACTTCTACCAAAAGGCGGGGTAAGCATTAACCTCAATTCACTGATGATGACGGAGCAATTCACTGCAGTACCTGCAGGTGAAACAATGCTTAATGGAATTTTGCTGAAGATCATCAAGCTATTGCCATTGAATGATAATGCTGACATAGTGATCACCAGCATGTATATAGAAGAAAAAACCTTACTCATCTATAAAACCGTCACCACCACCAGGGACAATGGTACTTATGATATGCAAATGAGTTATGGAAAGTTTGCCAGCTATGGACTGCCGGACAAGGTGATTTTTTCATTCAATACTAAAGACTATAAACTTCCTAAAGGTGTAACCTTTGAATACGAGACAGGGGAAACACCAAAATCGCAGGAAGAAAAATTAAAGAGAAAGAAAGGTAAAGTCGAAATCACTTACAATAACTACGTTATTAATCAAGGTGTTTCGGATGCTGTTTTCAAATAGCATTGCTATAGGATAATTGGGAAATTGGCAGATTTAGCAAATGTGGAAGTGCAAATCGGAAAATGCAACTAATAAAAACAACCCCTGCCCACTTCCTCATTTTAACTTCCACACTTAACACATTTTCCAATTATTCAAATTGATGAACGAATAGACGAATAAACAAAGTTTATTCGTCTATTCGTTCATCAACTGCATGGTTTAGTACAGCGGCACTCATTTTGCGTAGCGGATTACGGTGTGATTCAGCATAACCCATCCGCTTATTATAGATATCTATTGCTACGAATATGGCTTCGCGAAATGATGATTCATCAGCCTTATCCTTTCCGGCAATATCAAAAGCGGTTCCATGATCCGGAGATGTCCTTATTCCGGGCAAGCCGGCAGTGTAGTTAACGCCAATACCTTTTGACAGCGCTTTGAACGGAATTAGTCCCTGGTCGTGGTACATAGCCAATACTGCATCGAATTTTTCATGGTGACCACGAGCAAAAAAAGCGTCAGCAGCAAATGGACCATATACCAGAAGGTCCCGATGTTTTGCTTCGGCAACCGCAGGCCTGATAACCTCTTCTTCTTCCCGTCCAACCAAACCATCGTCACCAGCATGAGGATTTAATCCCAGTACAGCAATCCTTGGTTTGTCAATACCGAAATCTTTTTTAAGCGAATCTTTCAATATCCTGAGCTTAGACAGAATCGCCTCCTTGGTGATATATTTTGACACATCGGATAATGGAACGTGTTCCGTAACCAGTCCAACCCTCATATTGTCAGCCGTCATCAGCATCAACACATCCTTCTGTTCAAAAACATGTTGCAGGTAAGGCGTGTGGCCGGTAAAATTAAACTCGGCCGACTGCACATTTTTTTTATGAATGGGTGCCGTAACAAGGGCATGAACCTTTCCCTCTTTCAGGGCCAGAACGGCTGCCTGCAAAGATGCGACGGCATATTTGCCGCCAATGTCATTGATTATTCCAGGATTGATGACAACATCCTCCTCCCAGGTATTTACCACATTCAGTTGTTTGGGGTTCAATTTCTGCAGATCCTTGATATTATTAAAGCTGATGTTGACCTCAGGAAAAGATTTGCGGTAAAAATTGATCACTTTGTTGGAAGCAAACACCACTGGTGTGCAAAAATCAAGAATACGTTGATCAGCGAAAGTCTTTACGATACATTCGATGCCAATTCCATTCAAATCACCTGAACTTATAGCGATAATCGGTTTTGTTGTGGCCTGCAGCATAGATTTCTGTATTGAGCGCCTAAAGGTAGTATTTTTGACATGCATGTATACACTAAAGAAGTCTCTGGGTCAGCACTTTCTAAAAGACGAAATGGTCTGCCAAAAAATAGTCTCGGCCCTTGCCGCAATGCCTTTTACTCAGTTGCTGGAAGTAGGTCCGGGTGGCGGAGCCCTCACCAAATACCTGATCGAACTACCGGGCATCGACTTTCTTGCGGTTGAACTGGACGATGAAAAGATTGAGTACCTCCAAAAAACATATCCGGCAATAAAAGGAAAAATTATTCACGAAAGTATTCTTGACATGGCACTACCTTTTAGGGGCAAATTCATGATGATTGGAAATTTTCCCTATAATATTTCTTCGCAGATTCTGTTCCGGGTACTGGAATGGAATGAAGAAGTAGATGCTGTAGTGGGAATGTTTCAAAAAGAGGTGGCGGTCAGAATAGCAGCCGGACCCAATAATAAGGATTACGGTATACTTAGCGTGCTGGTTCAGGCGTTTTTTACCGTGGAATATCTTTTTGACGTTGATCAGCACTGTTTTACCCCGCCTCCGAAAGTACAAAGCGGGGTATTGAGGTTAATAAATGCGCACAATCCATGGCAAATTACCAACAGTAAGAAGTTTTTTAACCTGGTGAAAACAGCCTTTGGCCAACGACGCAAGCAATTAAGAAATCCATTAAAGTCTATGTTTACAGCAGAAATTCTGCAGGAAGAGATGTTTACCAAAAGAGCAGAAAACCTTAGTGTGGAAGATTATGTTAACCTGATGAACAGGATGAAATGAAGGGTAAAATTTTAATATCAGCTAAAACATACCCTGGATTACAGGCATTACTCGAAGCAAAGGGTTACGAAATTCTCTATAAGCCGGAGATACTGTACGATGAACTACTTCGGAATATTGGCGAATGCCAGGGATTGATTGTCACTACGAGGCTGGCCATTGATAAGGCTGTCATTGACGCCGGACGAAACCTCAAATGGATCGGAAGGCTTGGAAGTGGTATGGAGCTTATAGATGTAGACTACGCGGTGTCAAAAGGTATTATTTGTGAAAGCAGTCCTGAAGGAAACCGTAATGCCGTGGCGGAACACACACTCGGACTGTTGCTGGCAATGATGAACAGGATATGCTCATCAAGAGACCAGGTAAAAGAGGGTAAGTGGATCAGGGATGCAAACAGGGGAGAAGAGCTTAGCGGTAAAACCGTTGGTATCATTGGCTATGGCAATACAGGCAGCGCGTTTGCAAGACTATTGAGCCCTTTTGAAGTTACCGTAATGGCCTACGATAAATATAAGTTCGGCTTCGCCACCGATTATATCAGGGAAGCATCGCTTGAGCAGGTTTGCAAACATGCAGACGTCATCAGCCTTCACGTACCATTGACCAATGAAACCATGCACCTGGCAAATGATGATTTTTTTCAGTCACTTGAAAGAAGGCCCTACTTCATCAATACATCAAGGGGAAGGGTTCAGGATACAGCGGCTATAGTTAATGCGCTGGCAAAAAACCTGATTCGTGGAGCTGCGCTTGATGTACTTGAAAATGAAAAACTCGATACCTATACAACGGATGAGAAAAGTCGCATTGAACAATTATTTCAAGATCAGAGAATCATCATTACCCCACACATTGCGGGTTACAGCAATGAAGCTTTTGAAAAAATGGGCATTGTACTGGTGCATAAACTTAACCTCTGACTGGTTTAATTTATACGATAGAAGTGCTTATGAAGACCTTGTCGAAAACACTTAACTTTACACCCTTGCAGGTCCAAATATTTTCCATAACCAAACCCCCGATCGCATGAAATCACTATGTAGCATTCTTATTATCATCCTGGTACTTGCATCATGCAATGCCAGTGAAGAAAAAGACGCCGCAAACACTGAATCCACTACTATGGACACTTCGGCAACACAGGTCAAAGAAGATGTTAAGTTCCTGTATCCATCCACCTACCCTTCAGACTGGGAAATAGGGGATCCGCAAAAAATTGTCAAGGTCCAGGAATTATATAAAGTCATGTTGGCTGATTCCAACTATGAGTCCACCATGCCTTACTATGCAGATTCTGTAACCACTGTGACGTTTGATAATCGCGAGCTTAAGCTTAGTGCAAAAGATTTCGTAAACAGGGTACAGACATTCCGCAAAGGGTTTAAGACACTTAATGAAGAATTCCGGAACTATGTAAGCCTCAAAAGCAGGGGTCAGAACCAGGAAATGGTTCTTTTATGGGTAAATGAGAAAGGAACACGTTTGAATGGAAAGGCTGACTCCTCTTCTTACCAGGAAACATGGAGGTTTAACGACCAGGGAAAGATCGACTATCGCAGCATTTTTGTGCGTTACGACTATTAGGAATACGTCTGAGTTCGTGAAAATTAATATTTTTGTTGAATAGCAACGCTTCAGTACCCCTGAGGCGTTGTTATTTTTTAATTCTATACACCACGGCAAACCAAAGGAGGGATTTATGAGTGACATCCTATATGTATCTAAGGAAACACTGGAGTTAATGAGAGCCGAATTGCAACGCCTCAAATCAGTTGACAGGCCAGCAGCTTCGAGGGCCATTGCAGAAGCAAGGGAGAAAGGCGACCTTAAAGAAAATGCCGAATACGATGCTGCCAAGGAAGCCCAGGGTCTGCTTGAGATGAGGATCAAAAAGTATGAAGGTGACCTTGCAAACTGCCGCATTCTTGAAGCGGTGGACATTGATACAAGCAAGGTGTCTATATTGACCAAGGTGAAGATCACTAACCTGGGTACAAAAAAATCAATGACATACCAGATCGTTTCAGAAAAAGAGGCCGATTTGAAATTGTCTAAGATTTCAGTCACCTCGCCTATAGGTAAAGGTTTGCTTGGTAAAAAAGTTGGTGAAATAGCAGAAGTTATAGCACCTACGGGATTGATCAGGTTTAAGGTAGAAGAAATAAGCGTCTAACTAAAAATAAGGTCGATGTCTATCTTCACAAAAATTATCAATGGCGACATTCCTTCCTATAAGATAGCTGAGAACGATAAGTTCTTTGCTTTTCTGGATATATCACCCCTTAGGCCCGGACATACGTTGGTTGTGCCAAAGCAGGAAACAGACAAGTTCTTTGATCTGCCTTCGGAGATGCTGTCTGAGTTGATGATGTTTGCACAACCCATTGCAAAGGCCATCGAAAAATCGTTTCAATGTAATCGCTGCGGCATCGCAGTTATTGGACTTGAAGTGCCTCATGCGCACCTTCACCTGGTGCCCATCAATAATGCTGATGACCTAAATTTTACGCGTCCCAAGTTATCATTGAGCAGGGAAGAGATGATCGCCTGCCAGCAGAAAATTCTTTCCAATGTCTGAAATGACGCAGCCTGTTGCCAGGCCTGTTGCTATTACGGTGGTGTGTTATGTGCTTTTTACGGCAGGCATTTTCAGCATTATATACACCTTCACAGGAGCATTCGCACCATATGGTGTTTATTATTCGGCCGTGAATGCCCTGATCTTCGTGGTCATGTTTGCGGCTTTATCAGGCATATGGGTGATGGAAAAATGGGGCGTCTACCTATTCATCCTTCTTGTTGCCGTTAAGGTGGGAATCGATTATTATTCTGGCTCTTTCTCATGGTGGGAGATGCTTGTATTAATTCCGGTTATCATCTTTATTTCGCAGCTCAAAAAAATGAGTTAGTGCAGCCTTTCCGGATTTTTTCGGAGAAAATCATCCCATCCTTTTACTTTTCCAACAGATTGAGGCATTGCAGGATTATCCTGGTAATGGTGACATACAGCAACGGCCAGTGCATCTGACGCATCAAAACTGTTTTGTTTTGTGGTCACCATGGTAAGCGATAAAATCTGCTGCAACATTTTCCATACCTGTTCTTTATCAGCATTGCCATTGCCTGTAATAGACTGCTTGATCTTTCGAGGAGAATATTCTGTCACCGGCATCCCGCACTGCATGGCTACCGCAATAGCGATACCCTGGGCCCTTCCAAGCTTAAGCATGCTCTGTACATTCTTTCCAAAGAAAGGTGCTTCAATGGCAAGTTCTTGCGGACTAAATTCCCGGATAAGATCGTTCATCGTCTGGTGTATCAACTGTAAGCGTTCATACATGTCTTTTTGTGAACTCAGCTTAACTACATCCATCGTGATCATCTTCAGCACTTTCCCATTCACGTGCAACACGCTATATCCCATGTTTAGCGTGCCCGGATCTATGCCCAAAATAATTCTGGAAGAATGTTGCAATAGGAGGTATATTTTTGAAAAAAGAATCGCTGCTGAACAAAAATATCAAAATATTCTTCAATTACTTTCTGGGACCCTTACTCTTCCTCTGGCTGTCGCTCTCCATTTTCCGCCAAATCAGCCACCAGCCTGATCTTCAGCATCACTTACAATATATAAGGGAAGCTGCCTATGGTACTTCAGCATGGAAGTTTTGGACCGTGATCGTATTGATGTTCTTTAATTGGGGTATTGAAGCGCGCAAATGGCAGGTGTTGTTACATCGCATGGAAAGGATGACATTGATAAGATCTTTCAAAGCGATTCTCGCGGGTGTTGCTTTTGCGCTAAATACACCCAACAGGATCGGTGAATATGGTGGAAGGATATTATTCATACCTGAGGGTAAGCGGATCAAAGCAGTTTCCCTGACCATTGCCGGCAGTTTCAGCCAACTTATTGTTACCCTTGTTTTTGGCATAGTGGGATTGTTCATGCTAACGGAAGCATTTTCTCATAACAAGGATATTATAAGCCTTTCCCTGTGGCTTAAATTTTTAAAAGGCATACTCGTTGTTATAACATTGATATGCATATTGTTATATTTTAGAATAAGCTTCATCATCAGGGGTGTGGAAAAATTACCGGGCGTATCAAAGTTTGTTCAGCATATAGCCGTGCTTGAAGATCTTTCTGTTACTATTTTGTTAAGAGTACTTAGTCTGTCTGTCACTCGTTTCATCATCTTCATCTTACAGTATAATTTGTTGCTTCAAGTGATGCATGTAAACATCGGATGGTGGGCGGGGTTCTGGACTGTTAGTGTGTTATTTTTGTGGCTTGCCATATGGCCAACTATTGCCCTGCTTGAACTTGGCCTAAGGTGGGAGTATAGCCTTATTCTGTTCAGCATGTACAGTCCGAATATTGTGGGCATTTATGCTACGGCTACCTGCATTTGGCTGATCAACCTGGTATTACCTGCAATGGGCGGTAGCTTGTTCATGCTGGGATTACGTATCTTTAAAGAACGACAATGAAACGACTCTTTATAACTGCCCTCTTTACAGTTTTACTGATCAGCAGCAGTGCGGGAGACGATTTCTGCGGCATCAGCAATACCACGTTTGTTTCCGGGGAACGGATTACGTTCAAAGTTTTTTACAACGTAATCGGAATATACATTGACGCAGGTTCTGCGCAATTCAGTATCAACAAAGAAAGGCTTAACAATAAAGGCGTTTACCATATTATCGGTGATGGTAATTCCAATCCTTCGTATGATTGGGTATTCAAAGTGCGGGACCGTTATGAAACTTACATTGATACCGTGTCACTTAAACCATATAAGTTCATTCGAAATGTTGACGAAGGCGGATATAAAAAGTACGAGAACGTTACCTTCAACCACGACGCGGGTACGGCAGTATCCACAAGGGGAGTTTTCAAAATACCTAATTGCGTGCAGGATGTGTTGAGCACTATTTACTATGCAAGAAATATCGATTACAGCAAATACAAACCTGGTGATAAAATTCCCTTCTCCTTGTTTCTTGATGACGAAGTAAACAGCCTCTTTATCCGCTATGTTGGAAAAGAAACGATCAAAACGAAGTATGGCAAATTCAAGGCAATACTCATCAAGCCTTTGTTGGTGAAAGGAACCATTTTTGAAGGGGGTGAAAAAATGAATGTCTGGGTGTCCGATGACGCCAACCACATTCCATTGCGTATTGAAAGTCCCATATCAGTGGGCAGTGTAAAGGTTGACATGATGGGTTACCAGAACCTTCGCCATCCCTTAACTTCCAGGATCAGTGTGCGTTTTTAGTTTGTAATTACTACGCTATTTCATATGCCCATCAGTGTGCGATTCTAATGTTGATAATATGCGTGGAGCCATTGCATTTTTAATGCATAATAGAAGCCAGGGGAAAACTTTCCTTTAATCTTATCCCCTTTTCTGTTTCCTGTAGTGTGCAGCATTCTATTGATGGATCGTGCTCGAAAAATAATATGAATTCTTTTTCCACGGCTTCCAGCAAAAAATCTTTCTTCTCCATCAGTGTCGTTAATGGAAACATATCATATGCCATCACGTAAGGCAGCGGAATATGTGCCGTAGAAGGAATTAAATCGGCCATATAAACCACAGTTTTCCCTGCATTACTGATCTGTGGCAGCATCATGGCATCGGTGTGGCCAAAAGCAAAACGTATGGTGATATTTTTGGTAAAATTAGTGAGCCCTTTTTCATTAACGGGGATCATTTCCAGTTTACCTGATTCCCTTATCGGCAGAATGTTTTCTTTCAGAAAAGAAGCCTTCTCACGGTCATTGGGTTCTGTTGCCCATTTCCAATGTCTCTCATTGCTCCAGAAAGTGGCATTTGGAAAAGCCGGAACCAAAGCGTCACCTTTTTTTATGATGGATCCACCACAATGATCAAAATGCAGGTGTGTAAGGAGAACATCAGTGATGTCTTCTTTCGAAAATCCAAGCTTGTCCAGCGAACTGTCGAGCGTATCATTTCCATGCAGATGGTAATGGCTGAAAAATTTAGCATCCTGCTTGTTACCAATGCCGTTATCGATAAGTATGAGCCTTCCGTCATCTTCTATCAGCATGCAGCGTAAGGCCCAATTGCAAAGATTGTTGTCATCAGCCGGTGCAAGTTTGTTCCACATCGATTTCGGAACAACGCCGAACATCGCGCCGCCATCCAACTGAAAATATCCTGTCTCAACCGAGTACAGCTTCATGCCTGATCCTTTTTTGGGTTATGAACAATAAGGTTAAACCAATGATAAAAAACACCATGCACGACAGCACACTGATGCGTTGTGAACCGGTGAACTCTGCTAGAAATCCAAACTGAAACAATCCGATCACAATGCCGATTTTTTCTGAGACATCAAAGAAGCTAAAAAAAGATGCAGTGTCACGGGTTACTGGCATTAGCTTCGCGTAGGTTGACCTGCTTAGTGCCTGTGTTCCACCCATCACAAAGCCAACAAAGGATGCCAGTACGTAAAAGTAATTTGCATTTCCTGTTGGTGCTGCATACCCCATATAGCAAAGACCGACCCAAATCGCAACACAGATCATGATAGCCGGAATATTTCCAATCTTTCCTGATAACCGGGAAATAACAAATGCTCCCGGAATCGCAATCAGTTGTATCAGGAGTATGGCGATCATCAGCTTGGTCGTAGGGATACCGAGTTCACTTTTGGCATAAAGCGTTGCTGCAAGCATAATGGTCTGCAGGCCCATATTATAAAAAAAATAAGCCCCTAGAAAGCTTTTTAATATGGGCATATTTTTTAGCACCTGCCACACATTATTCAATTCTTTATATCCCTTGGTAATCCACTGGCCTCCGTTTGAACCCACAGCATGGGCAGGTGACGGGAGCATTCGCAACGGCCACTGTCCAAAGCCAAACCACCATATGCCTACCATTAAAAAAGAGATCTGTGATGCCCTTGCTTCTGTGATGCCAAAAAGGTTGTTTTTCATTATCAGTAGAAAGCTTATCAGTTGAAGTATTACGCTGCCTATATAACCCATTGAAAATCCCCTGGCACTGATCTTGTCACGATCCTCGGGAGCAGCAATTTCAGGCAGGTAGGAATTATAGAAAACAATGCTTGACCAGAACCCGATACATGAGATAATACTGCAAAGTATTCCCAGCCACAGGTTTTCGCGTCCATAAAAAAATAATAGGGAACAGGAAAGTGAACCGATCGTCATGAAAAAACGCAGGAAGCTTTTCTTATTTCCTTTGACGTCGGCGATAGAGGACAACAGGGGCGACATAACTGCGACGATCAGGAAGGCAAAAGACAAGGCATAATTGTACAATGCAACGTTGTCAAACTGCAGTCCGAGAAAATTAATCTTATCTGAAGTTGATGGGTCCCCGTCACCCGTCATGCTTTCATAATATGCCGGAAAAACAGTGGAGGTGATGACCAGGTTGTACACTGAATTGGCCCAATCGTACATCGTCCAGGCCCTGATAACTTTCTTTGGAGCAGTTTGCATATGGAAATGTAAAAACTAATCCGTAGATCGTAAAATTAAGTTCTTTAGAGATGTCCGGTGAAAATAAGCGCGAGTAGTGCCAGGCCTAACGCTATCCTATACCAGCCAAAAAGCCGGAATCCATGTTTCTGGAGGAAGCCAATGAAAAATCTGATGGCCAGTATGGCCACGATAAAAGCAATCACTGAACCCAGAACCAGGATATTAAGGTTGTTGGTGTTTAATACTTCAGGTGACTCTTTATACACGTCGTATAAACTCTTCACCGTTGCGGCCATCATGGTTGGCACGGCAAGGAAGAAGGAAAATTCTGCGGCCGCCGCACGTGATAATTTTTGCTGCATGCCACCTATAATGGTTGCGGCACTTCGGCTTAACCCGGGAAATACGATCGCCAGTACCTGGTACATACCAATGACAAAGGCATGTTTGTTTGTGATGTCTTCTTCTTTTTTTATTTCAGGATGAATAAACCACTTGTCTACAAATAACAGGATGATCCCACCAATGAGCATGACCAGCGCTATGATCAGTGGCTTTTCAAGAACCTGGTCAATATATTTTTTTAGCAGTGCTCCGAAGACAAGGGCAGGTATGATGGCGATGAAGAGCTTGATGTAAAAACTTATTTTCCTGAAGTCGAAGAACTTTTTCCAGTATAGTACAACCACAGAAAGAATGGCACCAAACTGTATCACGATTTCAAACAATTTGGTAAAGGCATCCGTATTGATGCCCATGAAAGCCGATGTAATGGCCATATGACCTGTGGAAGAGATCGGAAGGAATTCTGTAATACCTTCTATTATAGCGATGATTATGGCCTGTACGTAATTCATAAAAGGGTTATCACAAAAAAAGCGATGAATTCATCGCTTGGTAGATATTAGCTTCCTGATTAATCAGGCTTTTGGTTTTTTCATGATGGCGTATACTTCCACCATTAAGCCTGCAACGATCAGTATCGGCGCAATGGTGATCCTGCGGAAACTATACACCTGGCTAACATCGAACGCATTAGGGTCTGTGCTTTTTCCCCCTGACATTAATGCCAGGCCAAGCAACATCACTACACCACCAATCCCCATCCAGAGATAGTTATCTTTAGTAAATAAGGGCGTTGAGTTCTTTTCCATATGGCGACGAAGATAATAAACGATTACGGAATACGGATTGCAAATTGCGAATTAGTAGCACATAATGTGTTACAAAATTATTAATAAGAGCCGGAGTTCCCGAATTCGTAATCCGTAATCCGCAATCAATACAGGTCATCCAGCTTCATCTTCAAATATTTGGTAACACTCCGGTGTGTGCTGAAGAACGTAATGCCTATCCCCATCATAATGAGCACCAGGAAAAGTAATCCCAACAGCGCATTATCCCTCAGCGCCTTAATCTCCGGAAGCCACCATTTTTCCACTCCATAAATAATTACGACTATGGCTACAACGGCGAGCAGGGCGCTCGTGAGACCATTAATAATCGCTTTTTTGTCAAATGGTTTAGAAATAAACCACCTGGTTGCGCCAACCATTTGCATCGTTTTAATAATAAAACGATGACTGAACATGGCGAGTTTGATGGTATTATCGATCAGGATGATGGCGATCAACGATAAAATGGCCGCAACTACCAAGAGCGCAATTTCCACTTTACGAACCAGGCTGTTAAGGCTATTGACCACAGCATCCGGATACTTTACTTCACTCACAATGAAGTTGGTCTGGACATCGGCAATGATTCGTGTGATGCTGTCTTTATTCACATACTGCGGAAGCAGGTAAAAATCCACGCTTGCAGGTAAAGGGTTGAATTCCAGAACTTTGTCCCAATCCTCGTTACCATCCCCGATAAATCTATCCCTGGCCATTTCCTTTGTGATATACTCCACGTCGCGGGCATAGGGCTTTGTATAGATAAACGTGCGAAGGGAGTCAATGTCCTTCAGCGGACTTCCTTCCCTGATGAAAGCATGAAGTTGTACACTTCCCTTGAAATAATTTTCCAGTTTACTGGCATTGATCACGATCCAGCCCAGCAAGCCAAGTATAAATAACACCAGTGCCACACCGAGGATGGACATAAAATAACTTGGCCGGCTTCTCTTCATGGAGGTTTTGCTGATTTCACTCATGAGTACTGAATTATCTTTTGGAAAGAGATATCTTATTTAGAACGCGGCAAAAATAGTCATTTTGAGCTGTTTGCGTATTTTTGCCGCTCTTCCAAAACGGCGGGTACAAGAACATATTTTTCTACAGGCCATGTTTTAACGTTTTTTCAACGGTGGATGGAGAATAACTAAGCGAAGGATAAGCATTATGGAATACAATTTCAGGTCTATCGAAATGAAGTGGCAGAAAACCTGGGCAGAGCAGGGTGCCTATCGGGTGAAAAATGATTTTTCCCGTCCGAAGTATTATGTTCTGGACATGTTTCCCTATCCAAGCGGAGCAGGTCTGCATGTAGGTCATCCGCTCGGGTACATTGCCAGTGATATTTTCAGCAGGCATAAAAGGCTGAAGGGCTTTAATGTACTTCATCCGATGGGGTACGACTCGTTCGGTCTTCCTGCCGAACAGTATGCCATTGAACACGGCATCGACCCGGCGGTATCCACAGCACAAAACATCAACAATTTTCGTTCACAGCTCGATAAAATAGGCTTCTGTTACGACTGGAGCCGCGAGGTGCAAACCAGCGCCCCATCGTACTACAAATGGACCCAGTGGATCTTTCTGAAACTTTTTGGAAGTTTTTTCAATCGGAGTTCAGGGAAAGCAGAAAGCATCGACAAGCTCATTGCACTTTTTGCTGCGGAGGGAAATATCAGCCATGAATGTCCGGCCGACCGCAACCTGCATTTCGGTGCGGAAGACTGGCACAGCTATGACGAAAAACAACAACAGGATATCCTGATGCAATACCGTATCGCTTACTGCGGATACGGGGAGGTCAATTGGTGCGAAGCCCTGGGCACCGTGCTTGCCAATGATGAAGTAGTCAACGGCGTTAGTGAAAGGGGCGGATTTCCTGTAGTCAGGAAGAAGTTAAGGCAATGGTATCTCCGTATCACTGAATATGCCGACAGGCTCCTCGATGGATTGAATACCGTAGACTTCAGTGAAAGCATGAAAGACATGCAGCAGAACTGGATCGGAAAAAGCTACGGCGCCGAAATGGATTTTGCCATAAAAGAGGGAATAGACGGACAGCAAATGCTTAGGGTGTATACCACCAGGCCGGACACCATTTTTGGGGTCGACTTCATGGTCATTGCTCCGGAACACGAACTGGTACAAGGATTAAAGACTGCCTCGCAACAGGACGCTGTTGATGAGTATCTCGCCTATGTAAATAGCAGGAGTGAGCGTGAAAGGATGGCGGAGAAAAAAATAACCGGGGTGTTTACCGGGTCTTATTGTTTGAATCCATTTGACGGAAGGGAAATTCCGATCTGGATATCAGAATATGTATTGGCAGGATATGGCACAGGAGCCATAATGGCTGTTCCTTGCGGCGACGAACGCGACCATAAATTTGCCCAGCATTTCAACATTCCCATTACCAATATCATTGGCGATAATTATAACGGTGTGGAAGCGAATTCAACCAAGGACGCGATCCTGGAAAACAGTGGTTTTCTTAACGGGACGGTCATGCGTGATGCAGGTGATATTGTGATCTCTAAGCTTGAAGCTTTAGGGCTTGGAAAAAGAAGGGTTAATTATAAAATGCGTGATGCTGCATTTAGCCGTCAACGTTACTGGGGCGAGCCATTTCCAATCGTTTGGGAAAATGGTATTGCCAGGCCTTTGGATGAATCTGATTTACCGGTGGTATTACCTGCGATGACAGACCTTAAACCCGGTCCCGATGGCGAAGGTCCATTGGGTAATCTGCCGGATTGGAAGAACTACCGGGGTGGGGTACGCGAAGTTAACACCATGCCGGGCTATGCCGGATCTTCCTGGTATTTCCTGAGGTATATGGATCCACAAAGCGAAACAATTTTCTGCAGCAGGGAAGCAAGCGACTACTGGAACCAGGTGGATCTCTATATCGGGGGAACAGAACACGCCGTGGGTCACCTGCTGTATAGCCGGATGTGGACCAAAGCCTTGTATGACCTGGGTTATATAGGATTTGATGAACCTTACCGACGACTGGTAAACCAGGGCAAGATAGGTGGCGATTCAAGGCTTGTTTACCGTATCAGGGGAACTCATCAGTTTGTTTCAGTGGGCCTCAAAGACCAATATGAAACAGATGAACTGCACGTTGATGTTAGCATGGTGAATGGTGTTGAACTTGATACGAATGCTTTCACGAAATGGAAACCGGACTTTGCAGCAGCCACCTTTATCCTTGAAGATGGAAAATATATCTGTGGTACCAGGCTTGAAAAGATGAGCAAAAGATATTTCAACGTCGTAAACCCGGACGATATCGTAACAAGATTTGGTGCAGATACCTTCAGGATGTATGAAATGTTTCTGGGACCGGTAGAGCAGGACAAGCCATGGGACACTAAAGGCATTGAGGGCGTACACAGGTTTCTGAAGAAAGTATGGCGCTTATTTGCCGACGAAGAAAAAGGAAAACGTATAGTGACTAATGACGAACCAACAGAGGCGGAATGGAAGGCATTATATCGGATGATCAAAAAAGTGGACGACGACACTGAGCGCTTTTCATTCAATACCGCAGTAAGTACATTTATGATCGGTGTAAATGAACTGAGTGACCTGAAAACCCATAAGAAGAAGATCCTTGAAAAACTGACCGTATCACTTACTGCCTATGCTCCACACCTTGCAGAGGAGTTATGGATAATGCTGGGCAATGAAGGCTCTGTACTGGACGCTTCGTGGCCAGCCGTTGAGGAGAAATACCTGGTGGAAACATCTAAAACTTACCCGGTAGCCATCAATGGCAAAACGAGGCATGAAATGACGTTGGCACTTGACGCCACCCAGCAGGAAGTGGAACAAAAAGTTTTGGCTGACGACATGGTGAAAAAATGGCTGGATGGAAAAACGCCGAAGAAAATCATTTACGTAAAGAACAAGATGATCAATGTGGTTGTTTAATAATAAATTCCAAGTATGGCACATGCTAATATTATTTTGATCGATGCTTTGCGGCAGACTGCAAAGCGGTTGAAAGAAGGCGCTACTTATGCCTGGGGAAATCACGGCGCCTGCAATTGTGGAAACCTGCTACAGGTGATCACACCGCTTGACCGTCAGGCTATCATGAGCTTTGCCCAAACGGGTATAGGGGAGTGGACAGAACTTTCAGTCGAATATTGCCAGACTTCTGACGCTCCGGTAGAGATGCTCGTTTCTGCCCTTCAAAAGATCGGACTAACGCCTTCGGATATCCATAATCTCGAGTACCTCGATAACCGCGAAGTCCTTGAGCATTTGCCCGGTGGGTTTCGCTGGTTGAAAAAAAATACAAGGGAAGACGTGATCCTTTATTTCGAAACTTTCGCCGATATGCTCGAAGAAAGATTGCTTGCCAGAATCGACATACTTCCGTTACTTGAGATTGAAGACCAACAACCCGTCACATTATTAAGAGAACAGCAGCATCAGATGGTTTAATACCGGAACCCTTTACACATTACTTTTTCGTAGTACTGTTATTATTTTTTTGTTCCAACTTGCTCGGCCGGCTTTATAAAACGTATCATGGCACTGGTATTTTCAGTGCTTTCAAGCCGCGCTTCATAGCGCTGTCCATTGCACCAGGCGATCATCAGCGAAGTATTTGGGGGTATGGATCCAAGGTTTTCTGCCACCATGATCATTTCATTTTCCTGGTCAAGGTCAGCCACTGCAATGTTGAAATGAAATGGTTCAGCCTTTAGCAGGATGTGCTGGTAAAGCATTCTTCCATTAAGGAAAAGGGCAATTGAATCACCGTCAATTTCTGCATGGTCATAAAAATCAAGCCGGATAGAATCTCCCGACACAGGAATTTCCGATGTGAGTATTTTTTTTCTTGCGACAAATTTTTCTTCTACGGTCAGGGGTTTTCCTTGTTGCACCTTATCCGCCGGAGGAAACGATATTGCAACAGTGCCTTCTGCGGTTTTATGTTGTTTTTGAGGTTGTGTGGTGCTTTCTTTATTTACGGTAGGACTTGGGGTTGCCGAATTGTAAACCTTCGTCACAGACTGTTGAGCAACGGAGTCAATAAGTCCGGGAGTAAGTACATAATATGGATAGTCATCGATCACATCATCCCACTCATCACGGAACAACGGTGTTTTAATTTTATTGAGATGAACCTCAGTGTCCGTTCCCTCACCTGATCCATCCAACTTCATAATTTCTTCACCCGGGCAATTATAATCGGCGACATAGTGTAAAGAGGTTTGTCCGCCAACCACGGCTCCACCTTTATGTTCAATCAACTGCTCATCCCACCATATGATTTCTCCTTCACGATTGATATAGCCCTTTACCAGAAATCTTGAGTATTGCTTATCGGAATGAAAGTAATAAGATGACCCTATTAGGCTGTCGGCATTGCGTATCAATTTCAATTCAAGCTGGTATTGTCTTTTTCCCTGAACTTTGACCTTGCCACGCCAAATACCCGTAACGGGCTGTGCAACCAAAACACTGCCGGAAATCAACATAAGAATGAGAAAGCTTATCGGTAATTTCATACCCCAAATTAACGTGCAGGAGCAGGGCATATTTCAGGCGGGTTTAATTTAACAAATTGTATGAGTGAATTAATAACGGTGCTGCATCGAAATAAGGAAAGTTTCCATCCACTACTGCCCTTTGATCCACAGGAGGATAAAATTATAAAGCTGAATTTTTCACGGGAGAACCATGAGCTGACCCGGGAAATATTTTCCAGCACGGATTTATTTTCTGACTATGTGGACGGGCTGTTAACGCATAAACATGCGCGCTATGGTATTGGCGGTTATGGCGAACACCGCGCGGTATATGGAATGAGTAAGGTATTTGACGCAGTACATGAAGGCGATGAACCCCGTCGGTTGCACCTGGGTCTCGACGTGTGGGGTAAGGCAGGAACACCTGTGTATGCACCATTGGGTGGAATGGTTCATTCCTTTGCATTTAATGATCATCCGGGAGACTATGGCGCCACCATAATTTTACTGCATCAACTCGATGGTATTCCCTTTTACAGCTTATACGGACATTTGTCCCTGCCTGATCTAATGTTGTCGGAAGGCGCTTATATCACCCGTGGGCAGGAGTTAGCCCATTTCGGAGCACCCCATGAAAATGGACACTGGCCACCACATCTGCACCTTCAGTTGATATTTGATATTGGCATGCATAAAGGAGATTATCCGGGTGTTTGCGGTTTTTCCGAGCGCAGTAAATATCTATCTAATTGTCCCGACCCCGATCTTTTTGCTAACCTCAACAGGTTTGTTTTAAGTTAATCATGCGTAAAAGCCGCTATTTTACAGCAGCCGGACAGTTCGGCTGCTTTTTTTTTATACTAACTAAAGGGATGGTAAATTTACAATATGGGCAATGATCACCTGAATCCTGAAAAAAATCTGACGGCGGCCGACAAAGAATTTGAGAATCATATCAGGCCGTCTGCACTGGAAGACTTTTCCGGACAGGGTCAGATCATTGAAAACCTGAGGATATTTATCCGGGCCGCCCGTATGCGCGGAGAAGCACTCGACCATGTATTGTTTCACGGTCCGCCCGGACTGGGTAAAACAACGCTTTCCCGGATTGTTGCCAATGAGATGGGCGTCAATATTCGTGAGACGTCCGGTCCAGTAATTGAAAAACCCGGTGATTTGGCAGGCCTGCTCACCAACCTGGAAACAAACGACGTACTATTTATAGATGAGATACACCGGTTAAGCACTGTGGTGGAAGAATACCTGTACTCGGCTATGGAAGATTTCAGGATTGATATAATGATCGATTCCGGACCCAATGCAAGGAGTGTACAGATCAACCTGAATCCTTTCACCCTGATTGGTGCCACTACCCGAAGTGGGCTGTTAACTGCACCACTATTATCGAGGTTCGCCATCAAATCTAGGCTTGAATATTATTCTTCAGAGACGCTCAAAAAAATCGTGATCAGGTCGGCCCACATCCTGGGCGTAACCATAACGGAAGATGCTGCAGCGGAGATCGCGAAGCGAAGCCGGGCAACACCGAGGATAACCAATGGCCTGCTCAGGAGGGTACGTGATTTTGCACAGGTGCTGAGCAATGGGCTAATTGATTTTGGCATCACACAGCACGCATTAAAAGCCCTGAGTGTTGATGAATACGGTCTGGACGATATGGATAACCGTATATTGCTTGCGATCATAGAAAAGTTTAAAGGTGGTCCCGTTGGCTTAACCACCATTGCCACCGCGGTGGGCGAAGAAGCAGGAACAATAGAAGAAGTGTACGAACCTTTCCTGATCCAGGAAGGGTTTCTGAAAAGGACCCCACGTGGAAGGGAAGTTACCGGTAAGGCATACGAGCATCTGGGAAAATATCCGGATGGTAAACATGGTGAGCAGTTATTGTTTAGCTAAACCTATTAAATGTTCACCGTACAACGTCTATGTATAACCGCTTTTATCATGTTGCTTCTGCTGGGTGCACATAGCCCGGCTGCCGCGCAATATTATAACCTGACCTTCAGGAATTACTCCAGTGCGAACGGCCTGTCGCAAAGCGAGGTCGAATGCGTTTACCAGGACAGGGAAGGATTTCTTTGGATAGGTACGCATTATGGCCTTACCCAATATGATGGAAAAGAATTCAAGACCTTTTTCCACCATGTGGATGATCCAAACAGTATTGGTGAAAACTGGATCATCGATATATTACAGGACAAAGGCGGGTTTCTGTGGTTCGCCGTGTATAATTCCGGCATCAGCATGTTAAACCCGCTGAATAAGAAATTTACCAATTTCACCCCGGTGCCCGGAAAGAACAGTATTATCAACGAAGAGGTTACATCAATACTGATCGACAGTACGGGAAATATATGGGCAGGCACCAAAGCAGGGTTATCGATTTATGACCCGGTAAAGAACTATTTCCATAATATCGAAACCATTAAGGGGGATAAAGAAAAACTGTATATCATCTCCATGGAGCAGGATAAAAAGGGCAATATCTGGATCGGTACACGTAATGCTTTGTACTTTTCTAAAGGTGATCCTGCAAAAGTGCGAAAGATAAAAACTTCTGTTTCTGTTGGACAAATAAATTCTTTTCAGTTCGATGATTCCGGCAAAGGCTGGATTGCTTCGGATACCGGGTTATTTTATTTTTTAAATAACGGGCTTGACAGCATCATACTGGTTCGTCCTGATTTTTTTCCGGAAAAAGAAGAAGTTGAAGATATTGAAAACGATGGTAAGGGAAACCTGTGGATAGCGACGAAAAAAAACGGTTTAAAAATTTATTTTCCTTCTACAGGGTATTTGGATAAACTCAAAGAGGACGTCCAGTCCTCGCGCGGACTGATGAGCAACAGGATGTTTGATCTGTACTACGATAGCAGGGGAGGCATGTGGATAGCTGGAGAGAACGGGCTTCAAAGTTTTCACGATGCAGCGCAGCGTTTTAATATTTATGCTGGCCTGAGCAATATTTCAAATCGTTTGCGTGGTTCAACTATCTACGGAATATTTGAAAGGAATGATGTCATCATCCTGGCCACTTCAGGAGGGATAATTGTCTATGACAGGGTTAAGAATATTTTCTTACCGGTTGATGCAGAACATGAATTAAAAAACAAACCGGTCAGGTTCAGGTATATCAGCGAGCAAAGTAAAGATAAGTGGTGGATCACGTCAGATTACGGAATTTATGAGTTGGTGCTGTCAAACAGGAGATACAATCTTCACCGCCCTACAGGGTTACCAAAGGAATTAACATCAACCAGTTTGAGAAAATTTGTCAAAGCGGGCAATACTTATTGGTTGGCTTCAACAGATTCAGGTGTATTGAGTTATAATACAGACACACGCATGGTGGTCCATTATAGGAGCGACATTAATAATGCATCAGGCATTCAGAATAACCGGATAAATAATGTGGATTTCGACAGGGAGGGAAATCTTTTAATAGGCCATGACAATGGATTATCTATCCTTGAAAAAGGAACTGAATCATTTCGGAACTATACTTACAATGGAGGAAAACCGAACACTCTTTCCAATCGTTACGTATATGATTTTTTTGACGACGGGAAACAGATCTGGATAGCAACCTATGGAGGAGGGATTAATATCCTCGACAAAAAGACGCGTAATATTTCTTATCTCACTACGAAAGACGGACTATGCAACGACGCGCTGTATACGATTGTGCCAGAAAATGATTCCACACTTTGGCTCGGTACCAACAAAGGTCTGGCAAAGCTTAATACAAGGACCAGGCTTTTCAACAATTTTGAAATGGATGATGGTATACCAGGTGATGAATTTAATATGCTTTCTGAGTTCCGTGATAGCCTGGGTGAAATTTATATGGGAACGATAACAGGAGTCATCTCATTCCGGCCGGATGATATCCAGCAAAACATCCTTGAGCCAAAAGTTTATTTGTCGAAGATCAGAAAAAACGGCATCTATCTGAATGATTCTATTACGGCCGCTGTAAACCGTGATAAGCTGCTCATCGTGAGGTATACGGAGGACATATTCCTGGAGTTCAGCCCACTCACTTTTTACGGTAATTCGAAATCAACCCTTCGTTATAAGATCCGGGAAAAAGAAAATCAATGGGTAAGTGGTGAGATAGGTGGATTGCTGCCATTTGTAAAAACCGAACCGGGGAATTATACAATCGACGTTCAACTGATCAACAATTCCGGCATGGGAAGTTCCCCCGTCTGGACATTTACATTTGCCGTTCTTCCGCCGTTCTGGATGACACTTGGCTTTAGGCTAACGGCCTCAATGTTGTTAGTGGTAATAGGAATATTTGCCGTCAGGGGCTATACAGCCATCAGGCTGGAGAGGCAGAAAAGCCAGTTCCTCAGGCAACAGGCCGTTGAACAGGAACGGTCCAGGATATCCGCTGAACTGCACGATGATATTGGCGGCGGATTAACCGCAATAAGGCTACTTAGTGAAATGAATCTGGAAAAAAGCACAGGCCAATCACGTAAATATCTTGAAAAAATTTCCGCCAATTCAAATGAACTGATACAAAAAATGAATGAGATCGTGTGGGCGCTAAACGTCAATAACGATAATCTTCAAAGCCTGGTCGCGTACACCAGGCAGTATGCGGTTTCTTACCTTGATGATCTCAGTATAAGGTGTCATGTAGATACTCCGGAAAATATTCCCGACATTATTGTTACCGGAAACAACAGGCGTTCTGTTTTCCTGCTGGTTAAAGAGGCATTGAACAATATTGTAAAGCATTCAGGTGCTTCGTCTGTAGACATAAGGTTTGAAGTAAACAGCAAATTGCAAATCCAGGTACACGACAATGGAAAAGGTTTTTCTGCCAACGTAAATAATCCTCACGGTAACGGGCTGATAAATATGCAGCGACGGATACACAATCTTAAAGGTTCGATGGATATCATAAGCCTTAACGGCACCCGGGTAGAATTTGACATACCCCTTAAAAATTTAAATAGCTGATGTAGAGACTGAAGGGATGGCAGCAGTCCGGAATTGTTGAGCAGTAGTGTTCTCTCCGCAGGGCTTGATGTCTTCCATACAGGGTATAAAAAAAGCTCCCTTATTTGCGGAGCTTTCATGTTAGAAAAGTTTTTATAGCGGAACTACGAGCCTGAATCCATTACCATGAATGTTTACAATTTCAATGGTGGGATCTTCTTTAAGGTATTTCCTTAGTTTGGCGATATACACGTCCATACTCCTTCCATTAAAATAAGTGTCGCTTCCCCATATTTTTTTCAGCGCTATCTCTCGTGGCAGCAGATCATTTTTATATTCCGCCAGCATCTTCAGGAGTTCATTTTCTTTCGGAGATAATGTCTGCGTCTTTCCTGCAATTGTCAGCTCCCGTAATTTTGGATTGAAATGATAATTTCCAAGGTCAAATTCGATATTGGCTGACTCTTTATTGAGTTCTTCATTCCGCTTGAGTATCGCGCGTATTTTCAACAATAACACTTCAGAATCAAATGGCTTTGTGATATAATCATCTGCTCCAAGTTTATAACCCTGGATGATATCTTCTTTCATGGTTTTGGCCGAAAGAAAAAACAGGGGAACATCAGGATTGATATCACGAATCTCTTCTGCGAGCGTGAAACCATCAACATGTGGCATCATTACATCGAGGAGACAAAGATCAAATTTTTCTCTCTGGAAAGCTGCCATGCCCAGCCGGCCATCCCTTTCCAGCTCAACTTCGTAATCGTTAAGTTCGAGATAATTCTTAAGGACCATTCCGAGATTCGGATCGTCTTCACATAAAAGTATTTTCGGTTTAGCTGTTTCTGTTGCCATGCGTAGAAAAATTTAATAAACAAATAAATGTATTCCCTTTAAGCGATATAGCGATACGTGAATAAAGTTTTGTTAAACCACCTCAATGGGTAACCGTATTTATTATTCGGCCCGTTGATTTGATGACCTTAAAGGTATTACAATTGGGCCATTAATAGCTTTATGATTCCCGCATCAGTCTCCTGTAAGCTTCGTCTGTCATGTATTCGAGGATATCACCAGGTTGGCAATCCAGGATATGACATACTTCTTCCAGTGTGGAAAACCTTATTGCTTTCGCTTTTCCGCTTTTTAATATACTAAGGTTTGCAATGGTTATGCCAACTCTTTCACTTAGTGCCGTTAGTGACATTTTGCGCCTGGCAAGCATTACATCGAGATTTACAACTATAGGCATATCAAATGGTATAATCTTGTTCTTGTTGTAATTGTTGTCCTTTTCCAAAAGCTTCTGCAATGATCAACAATAGTAATCCGGCAATCAGCCAGTAAGTATGTTGTATACCCCCTGCGGTTGTGTTTTGAAGTATACCGTGATAGCCGCTAATTCCTTCCAAAATATTAACCGAAAAAATATCGGCCAGGTAAGAGCAAAGTCCGAACAACAGTATGAACCAGCCGAATTTTTCCATTCTTCGCCTGTTCTTTACAGTGAAAAAATGGCGTTTGCCCGTATCGCCGGCAAACTTATAGAGTTGGGTAGAAAGATACACGACTGCAGCAACGTAGCTGAGCAGTAAAATAAATACCACGACCATCAGAAAATTGAATTTTCCGTCAGGCACCGGAATAAAAAGTATTTGTTCGGCCGGATCAAAATCAACTTTTACCAGCTGATCCTGCTTTCCACGGAGGTAGTACTCATTATTCATTTTTATAGATGGTTGCATGCCTTTGTAGCCAATATAAGGCGATGCTGATACTTCACTTGCAGTGGACTTTGAATTCCTGGAGAAAACGACTGGACCGGCATGAATAGAATACCTGCGTTCGAGCCTACTGCCCTTAGCTGGTTGTGCAAGCCTGGTGTTAGAGTAGAATAATGGAAATGCTATCCATAGCAGAATCACCTGCAAAAGGTGAACGGCGATGATAACGCCTAGAACAACCTGAAGGAATCTGTTCATAAATTTGATTTATTCATGTAAAACTATAAATAATTATTGATAAACAATAAATATATGTTGTTTATTATGATAAATTATTTAACACCCGGTTCATTTGTTAGCTGACCTGAAATTTTGCACCTTAAACCTGAAGCAGCATTGTAAGGCAGCGCTGATCGTGAAGTATAATAGGTACCCATCTACAATTCGCATTTCCATATTATCGCCCTAACTTTCACCAAAATCAACAGGTATTATGGCTGAACAGAAGTCTTTTGCAGACCAGGTCAAAACAGGTTATTCTTTTGCGGGCGAACATTTCCTCCTCGGTGTTGCTATGCAGAATGGAGAAGTGGTAGCTGGATCACAGGTTTACCTGCCGCTGCGTACAATGAACAGGCATGGGCTTATTGCAGGAGCTACAGGAACAGGAAAAACAAAGACCCTGCAATTGATCGCCGAAGGACTTAGCAATGCCAGCGTACCAGTACTTCTGATGGATATCAAAGGTGACCTTAGCGGTATCGCCGCAGCGGGTACGCTTAACGAAAAAATAGCTGATCGCTATAAAAAAGCGGAAGCAACGTACACTCCGGCAGCATACCCTGCGGAATTGTTATCACTGAGTGATGAGCGCGGAGTTCGATTACGCAGTACCGTTATTGAATTCGGACCTGTATTGATGTCACGGATATTGGGCTTGAACGATACGCAGGAAGGAGTGGTTTCCATGATATTTAAATATTGTGACGACAATAGTATGCCACTGCTCGACCTGAAAGACTTTATCAAAATCCTACAGTTTATCAGCAACGAAGGAAAGAAAGAGATAGAAGCCAGTTATGGTAAAATATCCACCACATCAACAGGCACTATCCTGCGTAAAGTGATCGAGCTTCAGCAACAGGGTGCCGACGTATTTTTTGGTGAACCCTCTTTTGAAGTGGAAGACCTGATGAGAATATCAGACGACGGAAGAGGAATAATCAATATTCTTCGGGTGACCGATATGCAGAACAGGCCTAAACTGTTTTCAACGTTTATGCTTAGTCTTTTGGCAGAACTCTACGCAAACCTTCCTGAAGAAGGGGATATCGATAAACCAAAACTGGTATTATTTATTGACGAAGCGCACCTGGTTTTCCAGGAAGCCACAGCAGCGTTATTACAGCAGATCGAAACCGTAATCAAACTCATTCGTTCCAAAGGGGTAGGAATATTTTTTATTACCCAGAATCCCCAGGATGTCCCTGCATCAATTCTTAGTCAGCTTGGTCTAAAAGTTCAGCATGCTTTACGGGCATTTACTGCTGCAGATCGCAAGACCATTAAAATGGCTGCAGAAAATTATCCTGAAACATCTTTTTATGATGTGGATGAACTCCTTACTCAGCTTGGCATCGGCGAAGCTCTCGTAACACTGCTTAATGAAAAAGGGATACCCACACCACTTGTACATACCCTGCTGCTTTCTCCAAAGTCTCGTATGGATGTACTCACTACCGATGAAATGGAAAATATCATTAAGCGGTCTGCCCTGACAAAAAAATATAATATTACCATTGATAGTGAGAGCGCATATGAGATCCTGAACAGGAAGCTGCAGCAGGCCGCGGAACAAGAGAAAGTTGACGCGGCTAAGGAAGCTGAACAGAAAGACGCTGCAAAACCAAAGAAAGCCGTAAAAGAAGAATCGATATTTGATAATACGGCTGTGAAACAGGCGTCGAGAACTGCTGCCAGCATACTCACCAGAACACTACTGGGTGCCCTGGGATTGGGAGGTCGAAGAAAGCGAAATAGCCTTTTTTAATAGTCTGACGCGTAGTTTTACGAGATTTAGATGCTCGAATGCGAAGCCATTCATTTATTTTGACTTTTTTATTTTCTTATCCCGCTCATAATCAATCCATTGCAAAGGGCCGAAAAAGATGTTAGAAAAATACCACAAAGTGGTTATAGGAATAATGAATTTGGTCTCTATATTTACAACGGTTTTTCATAGGATATTGGATTTTAAAAACGGGCTGTATTTCTATACTGGCCCTTTTTTTTTACCTGCATCCCAGGTAGCCATCTTTTTTCACCCAAAGCTTTCCTTCCGCTAAAAGCTGATCAATGACCTGTTTCTGATCTTCAGGCTTTATGTCATCCATTTTCCCTACTAACTGTTCTGGTGTAAAGTTTTTTTCATGTAGCAACTGAAATATTTTATCTGTGACCAGGTGAAATTTTTCCCGGGTCATCTTTTTATTTTGTTCACCTACACAATAGTCGCATATTCCGCAGTCTACTCCCTGGTCATCACCGAAATAACTGCAGATCATTTTCGACCGGCATATTGTATTTTCGCCTAGGTAACTGATCATGGCCCCCAGTCTTTTTTCAAAAGCTTTTTTTCGATCCAGGTACCTTGCCTGGTCTATATACAGGTCATCTGCTTTAACACGATGTTGAAGCCACTGGACTTGTGGCGTGTTTTTCCTGGGCACATAACTGACTATACCCGCCTGATGAAGGTTAAGGAGCGACTGCTTTATGTCCCTTGCCTCTTTTTTCAGTGACCTGGCTAATAACTTTTCTGAAATACCCGTGGGCTGATCAAGGATGCCACCGTATGTTCGTAACAACAGCTTAATCAAAGGTTCCGCTCCCGGGTATTGTTCTTCGAATTCCCGCAGGCTGGTACGCGTTGTCGTGAATTCAAGCTTTGAAGGAACAAAGACCTGGTCATTGATGCTGATGATACCCTCCTGGTCAAGTGCCTGTAAAGCATAGATAGCTTCAAATACACTTAGCCTGAAGCGTTTCACAAATTCATTCAACTCAAAATCGAAATAATTGTCTTCGCCTGTACCTGCTGCTACCTGTAAATAATCGCCCAATGCCTGGTAAACTTTGCGGATAACTTCCATGGATGGGTACCTTATTCCGGGCAAGGTTTTTAACTCAGCTACTTGCAAAGGGGAACGCAACAGCAAGGCGTAAGATTTTTTCCCATCCCTGCCCGCCCTGCCGGCTTCCTGGTAATAGTGCTCGAGTGAATCCGGACAATCAACATGGATAACAAGCCTAACATCGGGTTTATCTATTCCCATGCCGAAAGCATTGGTACAAACGATTACCCTGGTGGTGTTAGCGATCCAGTTTTCCTGCCGGCTGTTGCGGACGTCTTGGGGAAGACCTGCATGATAGAAATCGGCGCTGATATTGTCCTGCTTAAGCAATTCGGCAATTTCCTGGGTTCTTTTGCGACTTTTACAATAGACAATAGCGCTTCCTTCTGTGCCTTGAAGAATCTTAATACAGCGATGAATTCTTGAATCCGTTTCTAATACACGGTAACCCAGGTTTGGCCGGGCAAAAGATTTCTTAAACAAGCGTCCATTTCTGAAGCCAAGTTGCTTCATAATGTCTGTCCTAACTTCTGGAGTAGCCGAAGCCGTCAGTGCCAGGAATGGTACAACGGGTTTTAATTCCCTGATGGAAATAATATTCATATAAGCGGGCCTGAAATCATAGCCCCATTGGGAAATACAATGGGCTTCATCCACCGCCACAAAACTCAGGGATATTCCGGGCAGGTATTCTTTGAATAATGACGAATGCAATCGTTCCGGTGAGCAATAAAGAAATTTATATTGGCCACTTGCCGCATTCTTCAATGTCTGAACCACCTCACGATATGGCATACCCGAAAATATATGGAGGGCGGGAATACCTTTCGAACGCAGGTTTTCAACCTGGTCTTTCATGAGAGCAATGAGGGGTGAAACAACCAGGCAAAGTCCATCCATCATTAACGCGGGGACCTGGAAACAAACAGACTTACCACCACCGGTGGGAAGTAATGCAAGGGTGTCATTGCCCGCAAGCACAGCTTTAATGATGTCGGCCTGTAAAGGGCGAAATTCATCATGGTTCCAGTATTGTTTCAGTATTTTCTCCGCAGCGTAGTTCACCATCCAATTTAAACCACCTTTTTGACAAAAAGCCGCACTGAATTAATGGCCAGCACCACGTCGCTGAAACCCATTACAAGCGCAGCAATACCCGGAACAAGAAAGCCCATAGCGGCTACCGGAATAGCAATGATATTGTAGAAAAAAGCCCAAAACAGGTTTTGTTTGATGGTGGTATAGGTGTGCCTTCCCAGCCCTAGTGCGAGTGGCAGGTTCTGAAGCCCGTGATTCATCAGTACCACCTGTGCGGATTGGAGGGCTACCTGTGAAGCATCACTCATGGAAATACCTACCGTGGCTTTCGCAAGCGCAGGAGCGTCGTTAATTCCGTCTCCAACCATAGCCGTCGGTGCAAGCCTCGTGAGTTCGGAGATCTTATGTAATTTTTGTTCCGGCGTTTGTTCCGCGATCACCTCATCAATGCCAAGTTCATCCGCCAGTGCTTTGGTTTTTTGATATCGATCTCCGCTTAGTAAAAATGTTTTAATGCCTTTCTGGTGAAGGTATTTTACTACACCTGCTGCCTCAGGACGAGTTTCATCTTTCACATTGATCCATCCGGCAAGTTTGTTGTCAATAACCAGGTAAACATTATGGTCGTTTTCTTTGGTCAGATGTGCGGCTGCCTTGTAAGATCCTGCAATATATTCGCGCCCTTCTTTATCAACCCCCTTCATGCCGAAACCTTTGATCTCATCGACCTTTTGCCAGCGTGTATCCCTGCCTGTTTTCCAATGCAGCGATATGGATTGTGCAATAGGGTGCGTTGAATATTTTTCAAGGGAATACATGATTCTCTTGAATTCATCAGTAGTTAATTGCTCATCAGTAACGTTGAAGTCAGCAACGGTAAAATTACCCGTGGTTAAGGTTCCGGTTTTATCGAACACCACTTGGCTGATATTATTGAATGATTCCAGGCTGGTAGCGTTACGAAACAATATTCCATTTCTTGCAGCCCTGCCCAATCCAACCGCAATGGCAGCCGGAGTAGCGAGTCCCATAGCACAGGGACAGGCAATTACCAGTACGGCAATGCTGCGCATCAAAGCGGGTTGGAAACTGTCGAGAACCATCCAATTCACCACGAATGTTACCACCGCAATACCCAATACAACCGGAACAAAAATAGCACTGATCTTATCAGCCATTTTTTGAACCGGTGGTTTTTCACCCTGGGCCTGTTTCACCATATTCAATATCTGTGATAACACGGTATCATCACCAGTGGCAACAACCTGTGCTTTAACGGTACCGTTTTGCAGTATGCTTCCGCCAATAAGTTTGTCTTTGGCTATTTTATGCACAGGCACACTTTCGCCGGTTACTATGGCCTCATTAACGTGTGCTTCCCCCCATAGAATCTTGCTGTCGATCGGCACCTGTTCCCCGTTTTTGATGAGGATGAGGTCGCCCACTTTCAGCTGTGTGTTTTCCAGCGGAAGTATCACCTCCTGGTGGTGTTCGTCAAAAGCGATCATATTGGCCATCACTTTCTGTGATTTCGCCAGGGATTTCAACGCGCGTTGTGTGGTTTGAATGGAAGCGTCTTCCATGTAATTGCCAAGGAAAACCAATGTAATAATAGTGGCGGCTGTTTCATAAAAAAGATAGGTGCTCCCGAGGTTAAGCAGTGTCCCGGCCAGGCTATATATAAATGCTGCCGTGGCGCCAATAGCAATCAATACGTTCATATTTGGCATTCCGTTACGCAGGCTTTTAATAGCGCTGCGTCCAAAAAATGACATACCAACAATATAAACAGGTAAACAAAGTACGAGCTGAAGCCATGGATTCATGATCCAGTGAAAGCCCAGCATATGCGTCATCAGGATGAGCGTGAACGGCAGGCAAAAAAGAAAGCGGTGAAGGTGATTGGAAAGAAAAGGTTTTTTTACGACAGGCATTCCTGCTTCGGGCTGAACAGTATATCCAAGGCTTTGGATGCCTTTCTTTAGTTCTGCCGGAATGGCTTTTTCCACCCACTCAAAACTCACATCCCCGTCAATGGGATTGACCTTTACATTCTGCTGGCCCTCATTTTCAAGGTATTTGCGGATGGTCAGCGCGCAATTAGCGCAACTCATTCCGTCCACTTTCCACTGAATCATTTCCATAGGCAAAATTACGGATAGGAATGATCACTTTTGAAAGAACAGATTGGTGAATTAACGGATAGTCTTGTATTTTACACAACAGAAATCGATTATGGAAAGGATGATGGAATTTGGCCTTGGTGACATTGAGACGGTGGCCAATTGGTTTTGGCAACATACCGGTGATTATTCGGTATTTGCTTTTCATGGGGAGATGGGCGCTGGCAAGACTACGTTCATCAAAACGCTTTGCCGCGTGAAAAAAGTGACCGATGTAGTTACCAGTCCCAGTTTCTCACTGGTGAATGAATATCGTTTACCCGATGGCGGAAGTATCTTTCACATTGATCTTTACCGCCTCCGGGATGAAGAAGAGGCCAGAATGGCCGGCATTGAAGACATCCTTTATGGAGGTTCGCTGTGTTTTGTAGAGTGGCCCGACAAAGCACCCGGAATTTTTCCACCACATACCCTTCCTGTTCATTTAGTGGCCCTTCCGGATGCATCGCGCCAGATAAAACTGGAATCACCATCGGATGTATAGTATTCATTTTGTAATTTCCGTTTCAATACTCGTGCATGTCAAGTGGTAAACCGATCGTTAGCGCGTCTTTTAATTATGAAACCATGGAGGAAACCCTGGATGTCAGGCCACAGGGTTTGCCATTATTCATAGGAATACCGAAGGAAACGGACTTCCAGGAAAACAGAATATCCCTCTCACCGGATGCCGTAGCCGTGTTGTGCAGCAACGGTCATAGGGTAGTGGTTGAACATACCGCGGGCGAAGGTGCGCATTACTCCGATAAAGACTATAGTGAAGCTGGTGCCAGTATTGTGTACGACAAAAAAGAAGTGTACCAGTGTGCCATTATTATCAAGTCTGCGCCTGTCAGCGAGATAGAACTTGAATTTCTAAGGCCCAACCAGATTCTGATATCACCTATCCATCTCCCCGCCATGAAAACGCATATCCTCGAGAAGATGATGGAAAAAAGGATTACTGCACTATCTTTCGAAAACCTTAAAGACGACTCAGGGCACAATCCGATTGTAAGAAGCATGAGTGAAATTGCCGGCAGCGCGGTAATGCTTATCGCCGGACAATACCTGTCCAGTTTCAACAAAGGAAAAGGTGTTTTGCTTGGTGGCATTTCAGGTATACCGCCAACTAAAGTGATTATCATCGGAGCAGGGATTGTGGGTGAATATGCTGCACGTACCGCACTTGCTGTGGGCGGCAGTGTGAAGATTTTTGACAATAATATCTATAAACTTAAAAGGCTGCAGAATAATATCGGTGCAAGGCTGTGGACTTCGGTCATCGAACCTAAGATCCTTTCCAAACAGTTGAAGACCTGCGATGTTGCCGTAGGTGCACTATCCTCCGCGGGAGGAAGAACACCCATTGTAGTGACTGAAGAAATGGTTGCACAAATGCGGCCCGGTAGTGTGATCGTAGACGTTAGTATAGACCGGGGCGGCTGTTTCGAGACCTCGGAATTGACTTCGCATGAAAGACCGGTGTTCAACAAGTATGACGTAATCCACTATTGTGTTCCAAATATCCCTTCAGGCTTTGCGCGCACAGCGTCTCAGGCTGTCAGCAATGTGCTGATGCCCCTGTTGATAGAGATCAGCGATGAGGGAGGATTGGAGAACCTTATCTGGCATAAGTTTAATATCCGCGCAGGTATTTATCTTTTCAAGGGTTCGCTGACCAACGTTCACCTGAGTCAGCGGTTCAACCTCAAATACACGGATTTAAATCTTCTTATCGCTAGTCAGCGATAAGAAGAAATTGGATAATGTGGTTGATGTGATTAATGTGGTGGCGGAAATTTGAAAATTCCATACCTATAAAAATAATTGTTAACATAAGGAAAAACACATTATTGTTTTGATCTGGAAATCATTCTTTTTTAATCCTTTGTTTTTTATTTTCTCTTTTTGTTTCAGCCAGGACTCTTTCACCCTCGAGGGTTCAGTTAAAACAATAACCCCTGCAAAAACTTACATATCCTACTATTCAAATCAAGGTTATAAAACAGATTCAACGCTACTTAATATCAAAACATTCCGGTTTACCGGCCTGCTTAATGGACCTACCATTGCAACAATATGGTTTACTTATGGTACTCAGGGGAACAAAAAATATCATTCATAGCTGTTATTTCTTGAGAAAGGGACGACCAAGATTTTTCAGGATTCATTGAACACAATTGTCAATGGATCGGAGGGTCATGAACTTTTGATTGCATTTTTCACGCGATGTGACCTGCTAAAAAAGGATTCTGATAGCGCCTTTAGTCATTACTATACATCCTATGCTCACAATGATTCTGCGGCCATAGAACTGGCGAAAGAGGAGATTGCCACAGTTAATCAGAAATACGAAAGACTTTACCTGCAAGAATTTCTCAAGGATCCAAATTCAGTCATAGCAGTTTATTTACTGAATGTTTACACCAGCATGAATATTGAGAAAGATCCGACTAACTTCGATACACTTTTTGCAAAGCTGCCCCATTCTGCTAGAGCCACATCAGCGGGTAAGGACCTCGAAGACAAAATCGCACCAATATTATTGACAGCTGTCGGAAAATCCGCCCCACAAATCATCCAAAATGATACGAGCGGGATACCTGTTTCGCTTTCTTCATACAGGGGAACTTATGTAATGGTTGATTTCTGGGCTAGTTGGTGCGGTCCATGTCGGAAAGAACATCCAAATTATATAGCGGCCTATAACAAATACAGTAGTAAAGGCTTCAAAATAATATCGGTTTCTTTGGATGAGAAAAAATCGGATTGGCTGAATGCAATCAGTCACGATAAACTTCTATGGACGCAGGTTTCAGACCTTAAAGGAATGCGCAATAACGCTGCAGTCGCATATGGTATTAATGCTATTCCCCGCAATTTTTTGATAGATCCAGCGGGCAAGATAGTGGCCAGAGATCTTCGGGGCTCTGATCTTGAACAAATTCTATCCAGACTGTATAAGTAAGTTTGACATTGCAATATCCAAAAACAGTCGCGCTGTATTTCCCAATTTGTATTTCCACATTTCTCAAACTTTCCAACTTCCCAATTATATGAAACAACTGAAATGAATTTTATTTCAGTTGTTTCATATCAATCGTTTTTTCACAAAAGCTGTATTCCGTAATATCATTGCTGCTTACTATGACTGTACGGTTGTTGCAGTGATCACGTATCAATGAGAGGTAAAGTTCAATGCCGTCTGTATCAAGATTTGTGCAAGGTTCGTCGAGCAGTATCACCGGACTATCGGTAAAGAATGCCTGGGCAAGTTTTATGCGCTGCTTCATACCGCTGCTGTAGTAGCGGATCTGTTTGTCAGCAGCATGGTCGAGCTGAACTTTTGTAATGATTTCTTTAGGCGTGAATGGTTTGATGAGTGGTTTAAAGCCGGCATGGAAGTTTAAAAATTCAAGGGCAGACATTTCCTCTATCACTTCAAGGTATGGGGCACAAATGGATACTTCCCTGAATTGCATTTCAGGTGCAATAGTATTGTTGCCACGTATGAAAGAAACGGTTCCCTCGTTCGGGATTATGGATCCGGAAATAACTTGTAATAGCGTGGACTTGCCGGAACCATTTGCTCCGGTTATGGCATAAGACTTCCCGGGAATAAATTCTTGATTGGCGTGACGAAAGATCCATTCGCGATTGAACCGTTTGCCGGCATCAGTCAGCAAGATCCTCATCGAGGTTGTTTTTAGTGTGTCGCTTGATGATTCCCCTTCCGCTTTCACGGATGAAAGTGGTGATTTCATCCCTTTCGTCTGTTGCTGGGAACTCTTCTTCAATATAGTGAACAGCCTGGGTGGTGTTCATGCCTTTGGTGTAGATGTAACGATATATTTCGAGGATATGGTTGATCTTATCAACAGTAAATCCTTTTCTTTTCAGTCCGATAGAATTGACCCCTGCATAACTGAGTGGAGTCCTTCCTGCTTTAATGTAAGGAGGAACGTCCTTGCTAACCAGCGATCCACCTGCGACAAATGCAAACTTGCCGATTTTCACAAACTGGTGAACAGCGCACATACCGGCCAGGATAGCATAATCATCCATGGTTACGTGCCCGGCCATCTGCGTATTGTTGCTCATGATGCAGTTGTTGCCTACAATACAGTCGTGCGCGATATGGCTATAGGCCATGATCAGGCAATTCTTTCCAACCACCGTTTTCCACCTGTCTTTAGTTCCGCGGTGAATGGTTACAAATTCCCTCACCGTTGTGTTATCACCAATTTCCACGGTTGTTTCTTCACCCTCAAACTTAAGGTCCTGCGGAGAAGCTGCAATTACAGCACCGGGAAATATCCGGCAATTTTTGCCGATCCTGGCGCCTTCCATGATGGTGACGTTGCTGCCAATCCATGTTCCTTCGCCGATTTCCACGTTATGGTGAATCACGGTGAAAGGGTCAATCTTTACATTGGTGGCCAGTTTGGCGTTAGGGTGGATGTATGTATGCGGATGGATCATGTTTTGATAATTGGCGGGTTTTGCGCTGTTAACCGCGAAAAGCTGGGCAAAAATAGGTTTATTCTGTAAAACGGGGGTTTAGTCCCTTTTCACCAGTTGGGCCATCAACACAGCTTCTGTACAGATTTTGTTGCCCACGTAAACAGTACCATGCATTTCGCACATTCCACGCCTGATCGGCGCAAGCAATTCCATTTTCAGCAACATTGTATCCCCTGGAATAACTTTATGCTTGAACTTACAGTTTTCAATCTTTACAAAATACGTATCATAATCACCAGAAGGCAGGGAATTGATCGCCAGGATTCCACCCGTCTGGGCCAGTGCTTCTATCTGTAAAACCCCCGGCATCACCGGATTTCCAGGGAAGTGACCAACAAAAAATGGCTCATTGAAGGTCACATTCTTGATACCCACGATATGCTTATCCGTTAGTTCAATTATCTTATCTACCAAAAGAAAAGGATACCTGTGCGGAAGCTTTTTTTCGATCTGCTGGGTAGAAAAAACAGGCGGCTGGTTGGCATCATATACAGGTACGTTTTTAACGTGTTTGTTTTTACGGATATACTGCTTGATTTTTTTGGCAAACTCTACATTGGAAAAATGGCCGGGCCTGTTAGCAATGATGTGCGCCTTAATCGGATATCCGATCAGGGCAAGGTCTCCCACAACGTCCAGTAATTTATGCCGTGCAGGTTCATTTGGGAACCGCAGTTCGAGGTTGTTCAGGTAGCCTTCACTTTTTACTTCGATGGTGTCTTTTTTGAATACCCGCGCAAGTCTGGACATTTCTTCATCTGTCACAGGCTTGTCCACTACAACGATGGCATTATTGATATCTCCGCCTTTAATCAGGTTGTGGTCGAGCAGCATTTCAAGTTCATGCAAAAAACAAAAGGTCCGGCAGGGTGCAATCTCATTACGGAAGTCCTTCATGCTCTTCAATTTGGCATGCTGGGTACCGAGTACCGGACTGTTGAAGTCGATCAGTGTGGTGATTTTATATTCAGTTGACGGCATGGCCACCAGTTCAACCCTTTTCTCTTCATTGTAATAAGTGATATTAGTATCGATGGTGTACCAGCTTTTTGCAGCTTCCTGCTCCAGTACACCAACTTCGTCAATGATATCCAGGAAAGGCTGTGAACTACCGTCGATGATCGGGGTTTCAGGGCCGTTCATTTCGATGAGGCAGTTATCGACCCCCATTCCTACCAACGCTGCCAGTACATGCTCTACCGTGCTAACCTTGGCACCATTATCTTCCAGGGTAGTACCTCTGGACGTATCAGTGACCAGGTCGCAATCGGCTTTTATAATAGGGCGACCGGGCAGGTCAATACGCTGGAACTGGATCCCAAAGCCCGGATTAGCAGGTTTCAGGGTCATGTCTACCATAATGCCCGTATGCAACCCGGTCCCGGAGATGCTGATGCTGTTTCCGAGGGTATGCTGCTGGTCGGGATTGAATTTTACATCCATTCAAACAATTTGTGGGCGCAAAGATAACGGATTAAGGGGGACGGCGGATTAACGGATTGGCGGATTAGCGGATTGGCGGATTAATTACCGGCCGTTAGTAGCAACGGCGTCAAGCATTTGCTGGATGATTTTTTCCAGTTCAGCAATTCTTTTTTCCAGCTCGGGAAGGTTTCTGGATACAGCTTGTGACCTGAGGGCAGAAGCATAATCAAAAGCAGGAGAGCCGGTAACGGCCTGGTTAGGCTGTTTAATCGATTTTGAGACACCGCTTTGCGCATTGATTCTTGATCCATCTGCAATGGTGATATGCCCTACAATGCCTGCCTGCCCTCCTATCATTACATTCTTGCCGATCTTGGTGCTTCCGCTAACGCCCGCCTGGGCCGCTATCACGGTATAACTGCCAATGTCAACGTTATGGGCGATCTGGATCAGGTTATCAAGCTTTACGCCCGAGTGGATAATAGTGGAGCCAATAGTTGCGCGGTCTATCGTACTGTTAGAACCGATTTCAACATTGTCTTCTATGATCACATTTCCGATCTGGGGTACTTTTTTATAGGTGCCGTCCGACTGTGGAGCAAAACCAAAACCGTCGCTTCCGATCACTGCACCGCCATGTATTGTCACGTTTTTACCCGCAACACAACTATGGTACATTTTCACGCCCGGATGTAACACTGAGTTGGCGCCAATTTTTACGTTATCGCCAACAAAGACCTGGGGGTAGATCTTTACATTGTCGCCGATCTCCACATAATCACCGATGTAAGTAAATGCGCCGATGAAAACATTGCTGCCGATTTTTGCAGAAGGAGAGATATGTGAAGGTTGCTGTATGCCGTTAAGCTGTTGCGTCTTCATTTCCTGGTAGGTACTAAGCAACTGGGCAAACGCGCTATAAGCATCAGTAACCCTGATCAGGGTTGCAGGAATGTCTTTCCTAAGCTCCTGCGATTGGTTGATGATAATAATAGTTGCCTCGGTGGTGTACAGGAAATCTTCATACTTAGGGTTAGCCAGAAAAGCAAGCTGGCCAGCTTTTGCTTCCTCTATTTTACCGAAAGAGCCAACGGTGGCAGATGGATCGCCTTCAACGGTTCCATTAATGAGTAAGGCAATTTGAGCAGCACTGAATTGCATAGAATCTGGCTTAATTCGTTATCACTTTTCATCACCCACAAAACAAATGTAGAATTTTTTCACGGGGCGCGACAGGTTCTGATGGATCAGCGCATTGTCAACCATGGAAATATTCTTTACCGAATTATCCTTAAACAGGATATTTATCCGCTCGTCAAGAGGATTGTATAGACTATTGACAGCTTCCCCGGTAAAAGCAAGATAAGCAGATTCCATTAGATCCACCCCCGCTTTTTGACAGGCGTCTTTTTTTCTGGCCAGTAGTTCCCCCTCAGGGATAGGCGCAGTTTGTAATCTTATTTTTAACAATCTCCGGTGTAAAATAGATCTACTGAGAAAAGAAAGAACAGGGTCTTCATTCCGACTCCATTTTTTGATTGAAGCAACCACGTCAGTATCGTCCAGCATACAAAATAAATCAAGGTTGTCGGCCATGTTTTTGGATACATTCCCAAGCAGAAAATCACTCAACGGGCTATCCGTTATGACCGACTTATCGCCCTGCAGTCCAAGGTCCTTTACACGCTGTAATATCTTGACCAGCATCATTTCTGCACTCAGCACAGTTTTGTGCAGGTATACCTGCCAGTACATGAGCCTCCTGGCCACCAGGAATTTTTCAATGGAATAGATTGCTTTTTCTTCCACCATCAGTTCTCCCTCATGAACGGTGAGCATCTTGATGATCCTGTCGTAGCCAATTACCCCTTCACTCACACCCGTAAAAAAACTATCACGCGTCAGGTAGTCCATGCGGTCAACATCAAGCTGGCCACTCACCAGTTGATGAAGAAATACTTTCGGGTATACGTTAGTGAAAATATCTATTGCGGTCTGTAATGCCCCATTAGATTCGCTATTGATCTTTTTCATGATGAGCAGGGAAAGCTCTTCATGATGTACGTTTTCGATCAATACGTATTCCAGTGCGTGGGAGAAAGGGCCATGGCCGATGTCGTGCAGCAGGATCGCGATCTTTGCACCTACTTCCTCTTCTTCCGTGATGTCAACTCCTTTGCTTTTCAATTCGCTGATGGCAAGGCTCATCAAATGATATGCACCCAGCGAATGATGCAGCCTCGTGTGAACAGCGCCGGGATATACCAGATGGGCAAGTGCCATTTGCTTGATCCGGCGTAAACGCTGATAATATGGATGCGATATAATAGACAGGATCAGCGGATGATCAATAGTAATAAAACCATATACCGGATCGTTTATTATTTTCCTGGATGGCATGCTGATGAAATGTTAAATTTGAACCTTGCGTTTGCAAAGGTATTAATCGCGTAACGTAAACACTAACTTTAGCCGCACCATCTTTCGAAAATAAAAATCCTCTATGTCATTAGCGAAAATCTTGTGGGTCGATGATGAAATTGAAAGTCTTCAGTCTCAAAAGATTTTTCTGGAAAGTAAGGGCTATGAAGTGAGTACGCTGACGAATGGATTTGATGCCATTGACTTTGTGAAAGTAAATGTGGTAGACGTTGTACTGCTGGATGAATCAATGCCTGGAATTTCGGGAATTGAAACACTTACCAAGATCAAGGAAGTGAATCAGCATCTGCCGATCGTAATGATCACCAAAAATGAGACGGAAAACCTGATGGACGAAGCGATCGGCTCACAGATCAGTGACTATCTCATCAAGCCCGTAAATCCCAACCAGGTACTGCTAAGCCTGAAGAAGATCATCGACAATAAAAGACTTGTTGCGGAAAAAACAATGACCGCATACCAGCAGCAATTCAGGGAACTTTTTATGGCACTCAACAGTAATCCTAATTACAATGAGTGGATGGAGATCTATAAAAAACTGGTATACTGGGAACTTGAAATGGTAAAAAGTGAAAGTCCGGAATTGCAGGAAATTTTGCAAAACCAGAAGAGTGAAGCCAATACCGAATTTTTTAAATTCATCAACAAAAATTACCTGTCGTGGCTGAATCCTAAATCGGTTGATGCGCCTATTATGAGCCATAACCTGTTTAAGCTTAAGATACTACCGCATATAGAAAAAGGTGTTCCAACCATATGGCTGTTGATCGACAACCTGAGGTATGACCAATGGAAAACTATCCAGCCGGTATTTGCTGAAAATTTCAGGATAGCGGAGGAAGAAACATTTTACAGTATCCTGCCAACCGCAACGCAGTATTGCAGAAATGCGGTTTTTGCCGGACTGCTTCCCGCAGAGATAGAAAAGCAGTTTCCTTCCCAATGGAAAAATGACGAAGAGGAAGGGGGGAAGAATCTTTTCGAAGATGAATTTTTTCGTCAGCAATTAAAAAAGCTCAGACGGGACGACATCAAATTTTATTACAATAAAATCGTCAATAACCACGAGGCGCAGAAGCTGGTCGACAATGCACATAATCTACTCAATCACGACCTGAGTATCATTGTGTACAATTTTGTTGACATGCTCAGCCATGCGCGTACGGAACTGGAAGTACTAAAAGAACTTGCCAGTGATGAAGCCAGTTACAGGAGCCTAACCTTAAGCTGGTTCATCCATTCACCATTGCACCAGGC
>JANMMA010000251.1:0-11193 GCA_031372815.1 Sphingobacteriales bacterium | reverse complement strand
TCGACGTTGGCAAATTCATAGATATGCGTTGCACCCCGAAGAACACAGATATACGCAGGGGCATCCATAAATAAATTACGCACATTGTCTTCCAGCGATTGCCGCAGCTTACTAATATTAATTTGCGCATTTATCCGTGCCAGTAATTCTTTACTGGAAAATGGCTTTACCAGGTAATCATCAGCACCTGTCTCCAACCCTTCAATTTTTGATTCCTCACCTGCCCTGGCTGTAAGGAAAATGACAGGAATATTTGCAATGGCTTTGGTGCTTTTTATTTCTTTTAATAAACCAATGCCGTCCATCACGGGCATCATAATATCTGATAGCACCAATGCAGGAGCAGTTTCTTTTATCTTATGTAGGGCATCCAAACCATTATTGGCAGTTGTTACATTAAAACTATTAGATAAGATGGAGCTAATATGTTCACGCATGTCTGCATTGTCATCAACAACAAGAATGGTTGGACGAATATTTTTGTCTTTTACGTCAAGTGTTTTAAATGATTCCGGGTTTCCTGTTTTAAGTAGTGTATCAATTTCATCTACATAAACTACAGAAGAAATTTCATCTGAATCGATAGATGATTTTGAAATCTGATGTACTGCAATATGTTTTTTACCGGTCGGAATTTTTACAGTAAATACGCTTCCCACACCCAGTTTGCTTTCAACATTTACTGTGCCATGGTGCATTAGCAGCAGCTCTTTTATAAGCGATAAGCCAATGCCCGTGCCTTCATAAGTTCTGCCTGTAACATTTTGTACACGGTGAAAACGCTCAAACATTTTAGGCAATTCGTTTTCAGGAATTCCTACTCCGGTATCTTTTACTTTTAAAACAGCAAAGCCTTCTTCCTCATACAATTCAACAGTGATGCTTCCTGTAAGCGTATATTTAAAAGCGTTGCTTAACAGGTTGAATACAATTTTTTCCCACATCTGCTTGTCTACATAAACGGGTTGAATGACACTGTCGGCATTGACTATCAGTTTTAATCCCGCTTTTTCTATTAAGGAGCGAAAATTCGCTACCAGATTTTTTGTGAGCGCAACTAAATCAACCAAGTTAAACAGTGCCTGTTGTCTTCCACTTTCTATACTGCTAAAATCGAGGAGCGTATTTACCAGCTTGAGCAACCGCATTGCATTGCGCTGTGCAGTTTCAATATGTTGCTTTTCGCTTTCACTAAAATGATTGTTTTTCTGATTTAATAATTCTTCCAAAGGGCTAAGCATGAGCGTAAGCGGTGTACGAAACTCGTGGCTTATGTTTGAGAAAAAAACGGTTTTTGCTTTATCAATTTCGGCAAGGGCTTCCGCTTTTTTTCGCTCATCTTCATACGCTTTAGCCTTAGTTAAAGTATTGGTTACAGACGCCGCTAAAAGCTCATAAAACAACCGGTACTTTTCATCGAGGCTTCGCCTTGAACTTACACCTGCTACAAAAAAATAATCATTACGGTCAGTTCCATGAAGGGTTACCGGAAAAACCAATGCCTGTTCAGGCGGCTCCGCATAAGGGCCGCAACTAACATGTCCGAAATTGTTTCCTAATTCATTTACCTGTACTGCTGATCCATTCTGAATGGCTTCTGCAATCGGCCAACTGCCCGATTGCTTTACTTGCAGGTTAATTTTTGCTGGAGCAAGAGGTGAGTTCTTTTCTACCCCAATATTGCCTTGCAGGGTAGCTTCTGTACCATCAACTGCAATTGAATACAATAATACAAACGGAATATCAAGCTCAAAATCTTTTAAACATTCCAGTATAAGAGAACTTGCTTCATCTAAAGTTCTGGCACTTATCGTACTGTCGGCTACGGCACGTAATACATTTAGTCTTCTTTCTGCAAGTGTTTGTTGTGTTAGTTCTATAACAGGGTGAAAGAGCCCGCCTACACCGCCGGATTCATCAAGAATAGGACTAAAGGAAAAGGTGAAAAAAGTTTCTTCCTTGTATCCATAGCGATCAAGAAAAATGAGCTGATTTTCAAGAAAGCGAGCCTGCCCTAAAGATGCTTCTTCAAACGCAGGTCCAATTACAGGCCAAGCGGAATGCCAACATTCTTTAAAATCCTGACCCATAGATACAGGATGCATATCGCCTGTTATTGGCAAATAACCATCGTTGTAAATCTGCACCCTATTTGGCCCCCAAACAATTGCAATCGGAAAATTAGAAGCAATGCATAAGCTTATGGTCGTTCGTAAACTTTGCGGCCATGTATCGGGAGATCCCAAAGCTGTTTTGGACCAATCCTTAGAACGAATAAGTTCCCCCATTTTACCGCCACCGGAAAGAAAATCGAGTTTGGTTGTTGTGATTTTTTCCTCTATCAAAATACAGTTTTAAGCGTATTTATGTAAAAGGTTTCTCTGGTTGCCTGCAAATTATTTTGACTCAAAAGCGTTATCGCCCGGTTTATTACAACTTTCATTTCTTCAAAATCAGAAGGCTTGCGGATGTAATAATGCGCACCGGTATCATAAAGAAGATTTGCTTTTTTAAGGTCGTAAGACGTAGAGAAAATAACTACCGGAATCTGTTTGAGAGCCGGGGTGTTTTTAATTTCAATTAAACATTCAGCACCGCTTTTACGGGGTAGGTTTAAGTCAAGAAAAATTGCATCGGGAAGAACTGCTGTTGCTTGCAATTGAAGCATTAACTGTGCACCATCATTCACTATTGAAAGCTGCACAGCTAATTTAAGTTCATTGACAGCGTCTTTAAAGAATAGACAATCATCCATATCATCGTCTGCAAGGAGAATATTTAGAGGAGGAATCACACTAGTTATTTTTAAATTGTAATATAATCAATATAAATTTAAATATTGGGAAGCAAAATTGTGCATAAGTACAACAACGAAATGGTGCTGTTGAGAGCGTTCTAAATTGAATCTTTACCTTTGCCCAATAAGGATTGGAAGTCCTCCGCCTCGGTGCCTGTCTCACGCAACGTTAGTTTAAATAACTCTTGTTTCTTTTTTAAATAGATTTACCCATTTCAATGTATTCTGTATAACCATCTCAAAGTTTATTCATTGACCTGTTAGTTATTTTAGCAAGGAGTATATTAAGCCTCTCCTACAGCTTTACCCCCACTATCTGTAGAATTAGCGAAGCGTTCTGCGGATTTTAACTGCCTTGCCATTGGCTTTTGGAGGATTGTTTACTAAAGCATACGGGAAGGTTCCCGGGAAAGTATTGGATATACTCAATTTTGCACTCACATTGGAGCATCTGGAAAGCAGGTTCTATCAAACTGCAATGAGTAAGCCGGACTTATACTTGAAAAGGATAAAATAGGTTTTATTCCTGACCATGAGATAGCTCATGTAAAGTTTTTACAGGATGTAATTACCAAAAGCGGCGGAACACATGTGGCAGAAGGCAATTATGATTTTACTGGAAAAAATACATATCCTAATGTATTTTCTGATTACAAAACTTTTTTAATTGTGGCGCAGAGCTTTGAAGACACAGGTGTTGCTGCTTATAAAGGGCAGGCTACCAAATTAAAAACTTCTTACACTGGCTCTGACCTTATACTAACAAATGCGTTGCAAATACATTCTACTGAAGCACGTCATGCGGCTGATATTTGTTTTGTAAGATTAGTATCTGGGATTGCTACGATTAAGCCTTGGATTATAGGCACGGATAATACAAAAGGTCAACCAAATGAAGCAATTTATAAACATGAAGCTGACCATAGGCACTTTTTCATGAATGTATTTGGTACTATATTGAGAGGATTAGAGTAGGGAATCCTCATTGATTCTTTCTTCTGAATTATCTGTTTTCGAAAAACTACCAAAACCGTAGTAGATCGCAAATTAATACAGGTAATGCCATTCTTTACCTTAAGGCTCTTACCTTACGAACTGGTAAAATCAAATATTGAACGAAGAGGTTTGAGCTATATCAAACGTTAAAGCGACAAAATATAGCTTGTACTACGACCCCCGGCAGGCTCTTTAATTAGTATGCTTTACCTCAATCCGAGATAATTGCCGCATTTTATGCGGCGAATAAGTGCTTTAATCACCGCATAAACTGTAGATCACTTCCATGAAACCACTCTGTTGAGCCGAATAATCCCCCTATTCGGCTCATTACATAAACTCAGTTGAACTCCTCAGCGCTCTTTAAAATAAATCCTTATCTTTTCCGGTACTAAAACTCCCAACCATCGCAAACACAATATTCATCAATTTCAGGGGCGGAATTATCGTTCCTGGCAAATTGTACAACATCTTATCGGCTGCCAAAAAGATCAAGGTGCATGGTGTACGCTTCGGCCTGCGGCAACAATTAATGATTGATCTGGAAAGTTTCAGCATTCCGGACTTTACAGCGGAAATGGAGAACCTGGCCATTCCATACCAGGTCGACAAGAATACCTATCCAAATATCGTCAGTTCGTTTCCTGCGGCAGATGCTTTCATACGGGAATCATGGCTTAGTGAAGACGTATATAAAGAGGTGCTCGGTTCCTTTGATTATGAACCGACGATAAAGGTGAATATCTGCGATAGTGACCAGAGTTTTACACCTATGCTCACGGGCAATATCAACTGGATCGCTTCCGCTTCAGTGCCGCATTACTGGCACCTGATCATCAGGTTCCCGAAAACCAATGTGATCTATGAATGGAATATGCTGGCCCATTCCAATGATATCAGCGCTGTTACAAAGTCGCTCGATCAAATCATTACCAATAATGCTTCCAGGTTTATCGATAATGCTGAAGCAGATGGCGAGCAACTCTTCGGCATGCTGGCAAAAGACGGGCATCAACTCAGGGCTGCTGAAAATAAAGTGATCCTTCCCCACTTCAACCTTCCATATTTTGAAGGACTCAATCGTTACGACCATAAATACTGGCTTGGCATTTATCGGCGGGATGAAGTATTCGGGGTTGATTTCTTGCAAAAACTTTGCAAACTATGCATGGATACGGGGCTTGGACAATTCTGCTGCACGTCATGGAAAACGATCATGATCAAAGGAATTGAAGAGCACAATAAAGAAGCCTGGAACCTCCTGCTCGAGGAGTTCCAGATCAATATGCGGCATGCTGCCAATGAATTGAATTTCCAGGTGGAGGACAATTCTACAGAAGCTTTGGCCCTCAAGAATTACCTGGTAAAGCACCTGGGAATGGATGATACCAGGACCTTCGGGATCTGTATCGGCATCAAGACCCGGAAGAAAAGTGAAATATTCAGCAGTATACTGGTCCGTCGTCGCTACCTGATTGATTTTATGGGGATCAGGCTCGGCAAGGTCTATGACATTTTATGTGCAAAAGACTTCAACCCCAATGAACGAACAGAAGAGATCTTTTCCAGCGGAAATCCATTGATCGTATTACCCGAGCAGCTAAGACGCAGTGTTGTCAAATACTATCACTACAGGGCTCAACAACAAAACAAAATCAAAGTTGATAAATCAATAATGGCCGCGGTAAAAATCTGATCACTTTTATCTTTTCAACGCGCGAGGCTTCTATAAGTATCTGAGTTGCATCACTCTCGGCCACAGAATAAGCCAAAAAAATTGAATATTCGGCTCATATTTTGCATACAATTGAGCCGAATAGTTTTAATAATCGGCTCATGCCCACCTACTTTTGGCAACACACAGACTGGCCTAATTATAACTACACTCTTGACGGGGTAGATAATATGCTTCTGAGCTTTTCCGAAAAGCTGGGCAGGGTATCTGGTATTATGGAAGGACTCCCCCAGGAAACCAGGCAGGATGTTATAATAGATATTATCCTGGCCGAAGCCATAAAGACCTCAGAAATTGAGGGCGAATTCCCGAACCGTAAAGATGTCCTTTCATCTATTAGAAAGAATCTAGGACTGCATACAGGCCCTGAACATATCAGGGATAAATCAGCCCTTGGTTTGGGAGAATTAATGATCGATGTACGAAATACATTTAATGAATCCCTAACCCAAGAAAAACTATTTGCCTGGCATGAAATGTTGCTAAGGCAAAACAAAAAGATTGAAGGGGGAAAATGGCGAACACATGAAGATCCGATGCAAGTTGTATCAGGGACAATAGGAAAAGAAAAAGTTCATTTTGAAGCGCCACCTTCATCGGCAGTACCATTAGAAATGGAACGTTTTATTCAATGGTTTAATAATACGGCTCCGGGTGAAAAATACGAGATAAGGAAAGCTTCTGTAAGGGCCGCCGTGGCCCATCTGTATTTCGAAACAATACATCCCTTTGAAGATGGTAATGGCAGGATTGGAAGAGCGATCGCTGAGAAGGCGTTGTCTCAAACAATCGGCAGACCGGTAGTACTAAGTCTATCAAGGGCGATTGAGGCCAAAAAGAAACTCTACTATGATTCTTTGGAAAGGGCACAGCAATCAAAGGACGTTACTCAGTGGATCGAGTATTTTGTAGCAACAACATTAGAAGCTCAAACTGAAGCAGAAACACAGATTGAATTTACTTTGAAGAAAACCCGCATCTTTGATCGATTCAGAGATCAACTGAATGATCGTCAGCTGACAGTTATCAAACGAATGCTCGAAGAAGGTCCGGCCGGATTTAGGGGCGGAATCAATGCCCAAAAATATATCGGTATAACTAAAACTTCTAAGGCAACTGCTACAAGGGATATGCAGCAGTTATTGGAAATAGGAGCTTTCCTTCTTGTTGGCAAAGCAGGGGGACGAAGTACAAGTTATCAGGTAAATATATGAAAATAGAGACTTTTAGCGGCAAACTCGTGCTTTATTTTGCAGTGAGTTTGTTGATCATTCCATTGAAAATAAAATAATGAAACGGCAGCAGGCTGAACCAATATAACCGACCCCATAAGCCTTTTGGACGGAAGGTTGCGGTCTGTTGCAATTGCCATTCTTCATGCTGTTTTATTATTTTGAATTCAAGCCAGGCTTCTCCAGGAAGTTTCATCTCAGCATATAGTAACAGCCTTTGCGTTTTGCGATCTGCTATGAGTACGCGCCAAAAGTCCAGAGCATCGCCCGGCCTGATAGTGTTTATGTTGGTCCGGCCTCGCCTCAATCCTACACCACCAACCATTTTGTCCATAAGTCCCCGTATCCGCCATAAACTGTTGCCATAGTACCATCCTTTTTCACCGCCAATGCTCCATATGTTGCCGGCCACATTCTCGGGGTCACCGGATAAAGTCCTTGTCTTTTTATCTATAAAGCATCCATGGATTGGTACATTAATATATTGCATCATCTCCTGCGGTGTGTTTGAACTGATGAAGGCATCTTTCCAGCTTGAACTCACCAGGTTTTTTTCAATTTTTGCAAATGCCATTTGGACGGCGGTTCGATAAGGGATCAGCTGGATGTTTAACGTAGCTGCAAGGTTGTTTGGTTTACAAACTACGTCAACTTTCATACTGTTCACCAGGTTTATGGCAAGTGGATAGGAAGTTGATGTAACGAAGTATAACCAATATGACGAAAGCCTTGGTGTCATTACAGGGATGGTCCAGATAGTTCGTTTTAATTTTCTCTCTTCCGCAAACTGTAACAGCATCTGTTTGTAGGAAAGAATTTCCGGTCCGCCTATATCATAGGTCTTGTTATAAGTCTCTTCCCTGCATAGAACACCAGTGAGAAACTGTATCACATTTCTTATGGCAATTGGTTGACATTTAGTATTCAGCCATTTTGGGGTAATCATTACCGGTAGTTTTTCAACCAGGTCGCGGATGATCTCGAATGAAGCGCTACCGGAACCTACAATGATCGCTGCCCTTAATACTGTGAGGGGAATGTTTCCCCTGGTAAGAATTTCCTCTACATGCAATCGGGAAGAAAGGTGTTTCGAAAGTTCGTCCGCGTTGCTGATGCCGCTAAGGTAAATGACCTGTTTCGCATTTGTTTTTTCGATTAGCCTCGAGAAGTTACGGGCACAAGTTGCCTCAGCTTCATCAAATGAGGCTGAGCCGCTACTCATTGAGTGTATCAGGTAAAAAGCAGAATCTATATCGGCAGGTAAGGAGGCATTGGCAGTAGGGTTCAGAAAATCGATCTCCTGGAACCGGATCCTTTCATGGCTATTTTCCTGGGCAAAACGTGACTTATTCCTCACGCAACAATAAAGCGTATGGCCTTGTTCCAGAAGAACCGGTATCAGCCTTTGTCCGATATAGCCGTTGGCGCCTGTAAGCAGGATATTCATCGACGATAAAGGTAATCTTTTGCGGCAAGGATTGCGGTATTTAGACGAAGGTTATAGTTGTTAGAATTCATTAAGTTACATTGGTGTAATATTTTTTGATAAGTCATTGAAAACAGTCTCAATGCTTTACTGCTTTACTTATCCAGAAACCAAATTAATTTATTAGCCAGTGATATTCTTTTGTTCGTAAAAGAATGGTCAGTATTCCATACTTGATACTCGAAATATGTCTTGTTGAGCTTTTTGATATTTTCAGCAATTCCCTTGTTGTAGTTATGTTCATCAATCATGATGATCTGCTTGCTGGAAAGGCTAACTGCAGTATTCTCAAGCTTAAAATATTCAGGCTGCTTCATTACCGGGTCAAATATTTCCTCAGGCGTTGCATTCAAAACAAAATACTTACTTGTCTCATCCACGAACTTATCTTTTTTGCTTGTCTGGACATCACCATAAATATCCCAGGCCGACAAGACAAAACCTTTCTTTATCTGTGGTAATCTCTCCAGTGATTTAAGGCAAACCCATCCACCCATACTATGTCCAAATAAAACAATGTTTGAAGTATCTATTTTTAAAGCATTCTGATATTTGTTACAATACGAAACAACGTTAACGACATCATCAACACAATTCCTGAAACTGAATTTTCCCTGAGTTCCCCACGCACCTCTGTAGTTGAAATAAATTACATTCCATCCATGTGCTCTTACCATCTGGGCAAGGTCAAGGTTGCGTTCATTGCCCGGATAACCATGTAAAAGCAAGAGTGTGGGATGCTTGCCATTTCCATTGGCTTTATACATCAATCCTGCCAAAAGCGAGCTGTCAGAAAGAATACGTAACTCGGCAAAACCAGCAGGAGATTGCTTGTCCCACGAAATATCCCTCAGCACAATACTATCTGATTGACAAAAAACCTGGTGGGAGAAAACCAGAACAGAAAAAAGCAAGATCAGTTTGGAGGGTTTGTTCATAAAGAGTGTTGTTTAAAACGTGTCTCAAATATATGGCAATGCTCTTACCCATAACTGCTAACGAAATATATCGGCATGGATAATGCTCAAAAGAGTAAATTAGTCTGCCCGATTATACGTGTAAACCCTTTTCCATGAGCTCTTCATTTCTTATAAAGATCTATTCAAGGCTACTCCTTACAACTATTACCTGTACGCTTCTTCAACCTGCCAATGCACAAACCAGGGATATCAGTTATATGTCGTCCGGCGGTAAACTGAACCCGCTGCAGGCAATCATGGATATCAGGCATTATACTATATCACTGAATGTAGATATTGAACATAAAAAAATTGCCGGGAACACAGAGATCAGTTTTTTGCTTTCCCGTAAAACTGATACACTATTATTTGACCTGGTTCATTTGCTCCAGGTATCCGCGATAAAAGTGAATAACAAAACAGCAAAATTTGAACAGAAGGATGATAAGATTTTTATCACCAGTGCCGGAGGATTCCAGGCCGGCAAACAGGTGGTTAAGATTGAATATGCCGGCGAACCACCAGTAGCATTAAAGCCACCGTGGTCAGGAGGATTTACCTGGACAAAAGATAAAACTGGAAATCCCTGGATTGCCATTAACTGCCAGAAAGAGGGCGGCAGGCTTTATTTCCCATGCAAGGACCACCCCGGCGATGAGCCCAATGAAGGCGTTGACATGTATATAACTGTACCGAAAGGGCTGGTAGTTGGTGGCCCTGGTCTTTTACAAAATGTGAGCACTAAAAAAGGAAAGCAAACCTACCATTGGAAAACCAGCTACACGATAAGTAACTATTGTGTTGTATTTAATGTTGGTAAATACGTAGTGGTCAGTAAGAACTTCACCACAATAAATAACCATGTGGTTCCGATCCAGTTTTATGTGTTGGAAGAAGATACTGCCTATGCTAAAAAATTAATTGAGCTTAAGGAAAGAGATACAAAAGTGCTGGAGAAATATTTTGGCGAGTACCCATGGGTGAAGGAGAAAATAGGCATTTGTGAAGTGCCCAATTCAGGTATGGAACATCAGACCATGATCACATTCCAAAATAAATTCGTGTACACTAAGATCGGCGAGAGTGATTATTCAGGTAATCTTTTTCATGAGTATGCCCATGAGTGGTGGGCCAATAAAGTGACCAATAAAGACTGGGCACATATGTGGATACAGGAAGGAATAGCAACCTATGCAGAAGCACTGGTGCATTATGATTTAGGCGGACAGTCAGCCTACGACGAGATCATTGATGCACACAAAAGATCAATAAAATATAAAAAGCCCATGGTGGGTGGTGAAGAGTTATCTGAAGACGAAACATATGCACAAACTGATATCTATGCCAAAGGATCATTTTTTATGCATAGCCTGAGATACGTGATAGGGGATGAAGTGTTCTTCCCAACCTTGAAAAAACTGGCCACAGATCCGAGATACACCTACGATAATTTTGTTACTACAGAAGACGTCGTGAAATTATTCAGCACAGAATCCAGGCAGGACCTGAAACCATTTTTCGATTTCTATATGCGGACAATCGATGTCCTTGACATCTCCATAAAAGAAACGGGTTATCAGAAATACCTGGTCAAAGTGAACAACTTCTTTATGCCCTTGCCTTTTGAGATCACAACATCTTCGGGTACCAATAAAACCATCATCGGTAAAGATGGGATAACGGTTAGCAGCGCAACTCCGCCACAGGTAGATGTGAAGGGATATTATTTAAAGAAAATAACCATTCAATAGTAATGCGTAAGATTATTGCATTAACGATGTTCCTGATCTGCACAGCCGGCTACTGCAGGGCAGATGAATATCCCAGGAATTATTCGATAGACATTATTCATTATCGCTTTGAACTGAGATTATCTGATAGTACAGACGAGATATCAGGAAGGGCAACGATAGGCGTTTTATTCAAGACAAACGACACGCGTCAAATCAGGCTCGACCTGGTTAACAAGACATCACAAAGGCTTGATA
>JANMMA010000236.1:0-9043 GCA_031372815.1 Sphingobacteriales bacterium | reverse complement strand
TATCAAGCTCCATAAGACATGGTTTGAATGGTTTTTTTCAATTTTTCTTTTGCGCGGTTCATTTTCACCCGAAGCGTTCCCTGGCTGATACCCAATATGTCTTCCATTTCCTCATAATTATTGTCTTCCAGGTACAACAACACAATGGCCCGGTCTATTTCTGGCAATTGCCTGATGGCTTCATACAATGCTTTCAATTGCTCTTCCTTCACTGTATGGTCGTCTAAATCAGGAAAATGGGGAAGGTCGTTTCCATCCATCAAAACGATATTGGCCTCTTTCTTTCTTAGGCCGGAGATGGCAGTATTCAGTGCAACACGATAAAGCCAGGTGCTGAACTTTGAATGACCCTTAAAATTTGGCCAGGCTTTCCAAAGTTGAATAACGATTTCCTGGAAGAGATCGTCTTTCTCTTCAGGGCGCCTGGTATACAAGGAACAAACCTTAATGATTGCTCCTTTATGCTGTTGTAAAAGGCGAAGAAATTCCTCCTGTTCGTGTTTGTGATGCAATGTGTAAAATTAGTCGGGGGAAAGTACGGATTGTTACACCTCATTCCCTCATTATCGCAGTACCACTTTTACACATTTACGACAGTATCCTCAGTTTGGCATAATTCAGCATGATCTTCTTTTCACCGTTGTGCTCAAACTGAATGGTGGCAATGGGGTTGTGGGCAGCGCCTTCCATTTTCAGTATTTGTCCGAAACCGAATTTCTGGTGTTCAATTTTCTGTCCGGCTTGTATATCGGCTGTATCGCTGGCTTTAAAATCTGCAGTAGGAACGTGTTCAACCACCTTAGGCGGCGGCTTGGGTCCAACAAATTCAGGAGTAGCCGATTTCGCCGGGGCACCATATCTTTTCTCCGCTTCCCATGCAGCGCCCCTGCTGCCAGCGCCCGAACCTTTTTGGTTCCAGCCTTGCATTCTTTCATAGGCTGATCCATTCGCCCCCTGGTTTTTCATTCCTCCACCGCCAAAAGCACGATCCAGGAAAGCTTCCGGAAGCTCATCTAAAAACCTGGATGGTTCATTCTGCACCAGTGATCCAAACTTATAGCGCGTATTGGCGTAAGTTATCCATAGCCTGGTTTTTGCCCGCGTGATCACCACATAAAAGAGCCGGCGTTCTTCTTCAAGTTCATCACGCGTATTTATGCTCATGGCATTCGGAAAAAGCATTTCTTCCAGGCCGGCTGCAAACACGCATGAAAATTCAAGGCCCTTGGCAGCATGAATCGTCATCATTTTCACCGTATCTGCGTTGGGATCTTTATTATCGGAATCAGTCAGCAGCGTTATCTGCTGCAGATAAGCGCCTAATGATTTATCAACCACTTCACCCTCTTCGTTATCCGGACTTTCGACCCATTCCTTGATGGAGTTCAGCAATTCCTGGATATTCTCATATCGTTGCATTCCTTCGGTACTCTTGTCATTGAAGAGTTCCTTTACGATACTGGTCTGCTTGCCCACGTGCACCGAAACATCATATGCATTGCGGTTTTCAAGCATCGACGTAAAACTCTTGATCATGGTCACAAATCCATCAATAGCTTCCAGGGTATTGCCTTTGAATCCATACATGCCTGCATTGGCGAGCACTTCCCACATGGTGAGGCTGGTTTCATTGGCTACCAACACGAGCTTGTCTATCGTTGCCTTGCCAATTCCACGGCCGGGATAATTGATCACGCGCTTCAGCGCTTCTTCATCCCGCGAATTAACCGTTAGCCGCAGGTATGCAATGAAATCCTTGATCTCTTTTCTTTGGTAGAAGCTGATGCCGCCATAAATGGTATAGGGAATATTCATCCGGCGAAGGGCTTCTTCAAAGGCACGACTTTGGGCGTTGGTACGGTATAGTACTGCGAAGTCGCGGTTGTTGAAATGATTGCGCAGTTTTTGTTCCTGTATCGTATCCGATACGTATTTCCCTTCGTCGTTATCTGTTGCCGTTCTGACCAGTTTGATCTTTTCGCCCGGATGATTATCGGTCCACAGTTCTTTAGGTATCTGTCCTTTATTGTTGCCAATAATTTCATTGGCAACGCTCAGGATGTTTTGTGTGCTGCGATAATTCTGTTCAAGTTTTACCACTTTCACATTGTCGTAGTCTTTCTGGAACTGTAAAATGTTCTGTATCGTGGCGCCGCGAAAAGAATAGATAGATTGCGCATCATCACCCACCACGCAAACATTTTCATATGCGGCACCGAGGAGTTTGATGATCTCATACTGCGCAGGATTAGTATCCTGGTACTCATCGATCAAAATATATTTAAACTTGTGCTGATACTTGTGCAGTGCCTCGGGAAAGTTCTTCAGCAACTCATAAAATTTTAACAGCAGGTCGTCAAAATCCATCGCGCCATTCTTGTAACATCGGCTGCAGTATGCTTTGTAAATCTGCGCAATGGCCGGACGGTTGGCCCGCATATCTTCCTGTTGTAGTGCATAATCGTTGGCATACTCATCTGCATTAACCAGGGCATTTTTAGCCGATGAAATGCGGTTGTATACCGTGTTCGGCTTATAGTGTTTATCGTCCAGGTTCAGTTCATTAATCACCGTTTTCACTACACTTTTAGCGTCATCGGTATCATAGATTGTGAAATTGGATGGATAGCCCATTTTAGGCGCATCGACCCTTAATATCCGGGCAAAAACCGAGTGAAACGTGCCTATATAAAGATTACGGGCTTCATTATTTCCAAGAATGTGTTCCACCCTTTCCTTCATTTCCTTGGCAGCCTTGTTCGTGAACGTAAGGGCGAGAATATTGAATGAATCAATACCATTGGCCATGAGGTGCGCGATCCGTGTGGTCAGCACTTTTGTTTTTCCGCTGCCGGCACCGGCCACAATCATCAGTGGTCCTTCCAAATGAAGTACTGCTTCACGCTGTTTTTCATTCAAACCCTTCAGGTAATCTTGCATGGATGCAATTTACCATTAATGGCCCTGAAGATGACGGATGTTTAAAACATTTTCTCCTGTTCAAACCCACAAACGGCCATGGATAGGAATATCCTGAAAATTGTTATCTTATCGAACCAAAACATCCATTATGTCTCCAGCAGCAAAATCAGTTTACTATTTTGGCTTTTACCTTTATTTGGTAAGTGCCACCCTTATTTTTATTCCCAATATTCTTTTGGGAACCCTCGGCATTCCGGAAACCAATGAAGTATGGATCAGGGTATTGGGTGTCCTTGCAGGACTCATTGGATTTTATTACCACCGGTCAGGGGCAAAAAATATCAGCGCATTTTTCCCGCTGACCATTCCTACCAGGGTTATCGTTTTGCTTTCCTTTATCATATTTGCGGTGCTGAAAATGACGAGCCCGATGCTTATCGGCTTTGGTGTGGTTGATTTTGCAGGAGCTATGTGGACGATGACGGCATTAAAGAAAAATTAACCAGCTCATTAGTAAACACTAATCCTTTAGTAAAGAATGCGGGAGTTTACCAGGTTTTTTTTAATTGTTATTATCCTTCAGTGGTCGGGACACCAGTCTGCCCAACCATTAGGTCCCAACGCAAAATATATTGACAGTATTTTACCCCTGCTTAAAAATATGCCGGAGGATGCCGTTAAGGTAAATCAGCTGGAAAGGCTTTCCGTCATGTATATTGAAATTAACCCTGACTCAGCGATCCTGTTTGGCAAACTGGGTGATTCTATTGCAGAAAAATCGCATTATTATGAGGGACAGATACGGTGCCTGACAAATATTACGTTCGCACATATAATGCATAGCAATTGGGCTGTGGCAGAAAGAAAGCGTAGTCAGCCAGAGGGCTACAATCCGGAGATAACCGTATCTACAAGGAAGAAAGGAGATCGCGTGGAGATCTGCATTTCGGACAATGGAATTGGAATCCCGGAAAAACTGTTGAATAAAATTTTCCAGCCTTTTTTTACCACCAAACCATCAGGACAAGGCGCCGGCCTGGGATTGTCGCTGAGCTATGATATCGTGAAAGCACACGGCGGTGAGTTGATAGTGAATACAAAGGAAGGTGAGGGTACCGTTTTCACCATTCAATTACCTGTTTAATGCAAATATCAATGAAGAAAATTATTTTGCATCTGCTGATGTTGCTACCGGCTACTGGCCTTTTTGCGCAGCAACAAAAAATGGAGGACTCACTTCGCGAAGTCATCCGGCACAACAGAAGAGATACCAGTGAGGTTAACGCCCTGGTGACGCTGGGTATGATAACGAAAAATTTCGACTCCACTCGCATATGTGCTCAAAAGGCAACAGCATTATCAAAAACATTGATGTATAAAAGAGGTGAGGCACATAGCTTGCTTGCTGCAGCCAATGTGAAATTCGGGGAAGGAAATATCGGCGCTGCCATTCATAATGAAATGGAGGCATTGCAGATTTTTGAATCACTGAATGACTATTCGGGCATTGCTACCGCTAATTTGTCGTTACAGGGCTCATACTGGGGTGGCGTAAAAGACTATCCAAAGGCGCTGTCTTACGCTTATCGTGGTTTTGAAGTTGCGGAGAGAAATAATGTTAAAGGTGTGACTACTTTTTACGGCCAACGCCTGGCACCACTTTTCCTCGCAGAGATCGGACAGATCTATTTGCTGATGGATATGATGGATTCTGCCCTACACTACACAAAAAAATGCATCCAATACAATGAACAGTTTAATCATGCCTCATGGGGATTTCCCTTTTATATATTGGCCACCATTCAGCGCCAGCAGGGTGATTACAAACTCGCCCTTGAAAATTATCGCTTGGCTAAAATCCTCACTGTTCAAAACGATATCCCCAGGGATACCATTCAAATCAATAGCGGTATTTCATCTTTATATATAAACTTAAATATTCTGGATTCTGCTAATTATTATGCTATCAATGTATTACGAAGCTGGAATTCGGAATCGGAAACTAAAAACCTGCTTGAGGCAATCAGTAACCTGGGGCAGGTCTATAAAATGAAAGGCGAAAAAGACAGCGCCATCAAGTATATCGAGTTAAAACATGCCCTGGAGGACAGCATTTTCAGTGAGGATAAAAGGCGGGCTGTTCAGAATATTGCTTTCAACGAGCAATTGAAACAACAGGAAATTGAAGCGGCCCAGGCTGTGTATCAGAGTAGGCTACAGATATTAGCACTGGGCGGAGGTTTATTGGCCCTTCTCCTGGTGTCCGGAATATTGTGGCGCAATAACCGGCAAAAACAAAAATCTTATACTATCCTGGAAATACAGAAAAAGGAAACAGAATTGCAGAAAGCAAAAGCTGAGTCGGCCCTTGAAAAACTTAAAGATACCCAGGCTCAGCTAATTCAGTCTGAGAAAATGGCTTCTTTGGGTGAACTCACTGCAGGTATAGCACACGAAATTCAGAACCCCTTAAATTTTGTAAATAATTTCTCTGAAGTGAATACTGAGTTGATCAGTGACATAAAAACAGAAATTCAATCGGGTAATCTTGCAGAAATAAAGAAAATTGCTGAGAACCTCGAAGTGAATATGGAAAAAATTACTTTGCATGGCAGGCGGGCCGACGATATAGTCAAATCAATGATTCAGCATTCCAGGACCAGCTCCTCGCAAAAAGAACTTTGCGACCTAAATGCATTGGTCGATGAATATTTAAGGTTGAGCTATCATGGAATAAGGGCTAAAGACAAAACATTCAATGCAGAACTTATCAAAGATTTCGATCACCATTTAGAGAAAGTGAACATCGTACCACAAGACATCGGAAGGGTGTTATTGAATATTTTCAATAATGCATTTTATGCTGTTGGAGAGAGAAAACGTCTTCAATCTTTAGGGTACGAACCCATCGTAACTGTAACCACGAAGAAGAATGGAGACAATATCGAGATAAGAATTATAGACAATGGTATGGGAATTCCTGAAGGGATAATGAATAAAATTTTCCACCCTTTCTTTACCACAAAACCAACCGGACAGGGAACGGGACTTGGTTTATCCCTAAGTTATGATATCGTTAAAGCACATGGCGGTGAGATTAAAGTAAAATCAAAGGAAGGAGCAGGTTGTGAGTTTATTATTGAATTGCCGGGCTGATGAAAATCATCGTCACTGTCTACTTTTAACTTTTTCTACTCTGGAGTTTGAGGAGCGGTGGCATGGAATAAAACGAAAAATAAGTCACGAAAGAACGGGATGGTATTCAAAAGAAGATATTGGGAATAAAGGTTAAATTAGTAATGGTTTTCGGTTATTTACTATTGACTTCAGCTTATGTCTCAAACCCGCCAACTCGCCGCTATCATGTTCACCGATATCGTAGGATATACGGCGCTGATGGGGAATGATGAAAAGCAAGCCTTTGATTTACTCAGGAAAAACAGGCAGATTCAGCAACTGCTCATCAAACAATACAAAGGTACCTGGATTAAGGAATTGGGAGATGGAGTTCTGGCGAGTTTCCTGACGGTTACAGATGCTGTATTGTGTGCAGCATCTATTCACAAAGCCGCCTCTTTAGTTGATGGACTTCAGCTACGAATTGGAATTCATCTTGGTGAAGTGGTGTTTGAAAATGATGATGTTTTCGGGGACGGGGTGAATATTGCTTCCAGGTTACAATCTCTGGCACCTATCGGAGGTACGTTGATTTCGGAAGCGGTGTATAAAAACATAAGCAACAGGAAAGAGTTTGTTACAACATTTATCAGGGAAGAAAATCTAAAACATGTAAGTGAACCCGTCAGGATTTATGAAGTTAGGGTTGAAGAAATTGCAAATTACCCACCAGAAATATTGTCAGACACTAAAAAAGTTCCCACAATAAATAAAAAGATAATAATTGCTGCCTCAGCAGTTTTGATATTGGGTGCTCTTTTAACTTACTTTTTAATATATGCTCCAAAAACAGGAACAACTTCTGTAAAAATAATTGCAGGAGAAAAATCCATTGCGGTACTTCCTTTTACAAATATGAGTGAAGAAATGGAAAACCAGCATTTTGCCGATGGCATGATGGATGAGATTCTGAATAAATTGTCCAAAATTGGAGAATTCAGGGTGATCTCTCGAACTTCTGTTGAACAATACAGGGATACAAAAAAACCTATGAAAGAAATTGCCAAAGAACTAGGTGTGACTTATATTCTGGAAGGCAGCGCCCGGAAGTATGGTAATGAAATTAGGATTAATGCAGCACTTATAAAGCCTGACCCGGATGAACAACAATTATGGGCAGGTATTTACCCCGCACCTTATAAAGAGGTTTTCGTCTTACAAACAGAAATCGCCAATAATATAGCCTCGGAACTGCAGGCAAAATTAAGTCCGAAGGAAAACGAACTGATTAGTAAAGCCCCGGCAACCAATCTTGATGCTTATGATATTTATTTAAGAGGGAAAGAATATATAACCAGGTATTGGCTGTATAATAATAGAACAGAACTGGCCAATGCAAGAATCAAGTTTCGGGAAGCGTTACGAATAGATTCCCTGTTTTCGCTGGCATGGGTTGGCTTAGGGTGGGAATACTTTGAAAGAAATAAAAGTACAGAAGGTTTCCTGAAAGAAAATTACCTGGATACTGTATTAATTTTTTGCAACAAGGCGCTAACCTTCGATGCAAATCTGGCGGATGCGTATCATCTGAGGAGCAAATATTATTATAACAGGTTAAAAACCGAAAGTGCCAAAGCTGATCTGGATAGTGCAATTTCAATAGATCCGAATCACGCCTTAGCGTATTGGGGCATGGGCGAAATCTATTTCTCACAAAGAGATTATCTGAAATCACTTCAGTACTTCAAAAGAGCCAGCCGGTTGATAAAGGGCGGAACTGAGTTGCCAGTGCTGCTTGTTGATATTGCCGTAACACATATTAGTATTGGAAATTTCCAATCAGCCGACTCTTTGCTCAAAGAGGCCATCCGTCAAAACCCTGATTTCATTGACGCCTATGCCGTGTATTATTGGTCTTTGACACTGCAGGGCAAATTAGAAGAGGCATTAAGTAATGCAAAAGAAATGGTTAAAATCGACCCTAATTCGGTACGTGCACTTGAAACATTGTCGGATGCCTATGCTTTCCTGAAAGATTTTAATAATGCTTATAAATTTTATAAACAAGAAGTAGCGTTAAGTAAAAAATCAGGCATAATTAGAATAATAAATATTCACAGAGTAGGGTATATTTTATGGAATTTGGGGAAGAGGGAAGAAGCCAGAAAGTATTTTGATGAGCAGATCTCTACACTCGAAGAATCTAAAAAGCTTGGGAGGGTGATATCGGGAAATTATGACTTTGCAGCCACCTATGCATTTCTGGGAGAGGATGAAAAGGCGATTCAGTTGCTGAGAGGCCACCAAAATCTTGGGTTTAATTATGGCCAGGAATATTTTATTAAGGTTGATCCACTATTTGAAAAACTGCGTAACAATAGAGAATTCAAAGAGATTGTAGATGGAGAACAGGCTAACAAAGCAAAAATACGGAAACAGATAAAAGCCATGGAAATGAAGGGTGAATTGTAAGGATAAATAAAAACTCAGAGGCTTGCCTCGCAAACAATTTAATGAGTCAGTCCCGCCAGCTTGCCGCTATAATGTTCACCGATATTGTCGGATACACCGCAATGATGCAAGAGCATGAGCAGTCGGCCGTGGCGATCACAAAGCGATATGTCTCCGTATTAAAACAACAAGTACCCTCACATGGTGGAGAAATATTGAATGATTATGGCGACGGAAGTCTATGTACGTTCCCAAGTGCCACTGAAGCCATACGTTGTGCAGTACAGATTCAACAACAATTACGCGGTGTGCCAAAGGTTCCCCTGCGTATAGGATTGCATATCGGAGAGATATTTTTTGAAGACGGAAAGATATTCGGAGATGGTGTGAATGTGGCGTCGCGTATTCAGACTATCGGCGTAGCCAATTCGATTCTATTTTCATCTGAGATCGGAAGCAAGCTTGGAAATCAACCTGAATTCAGCATGTCTTCATTGGGAAGATTTCAGTTTAAGAATGTAAGCGCGCCCATTGAAGTATTTGCGCTGACCAA
>JANMMA010000212.1:0-17315 GCA_031372815.1 Sphingobacteriales bacterium | reverse complement strand
GAATAAGATTTTCTGTGCTACAGTAGATGCTGTTTCCATGGGTTTCAGATATTTTTATTACGGTATCAGCTTTGTTTACGTTCAGGTTTATGATGATGGCAAAAGACAGACCACCTCCACTGTACATTAAAGTATACCACGGATATGGCCACACCCATAATTGTACCCTATTCGGACACGTATTCGCCGGAGCTCCGGTTAAGCGCGACTACGACCGTTCAAATACCTGGCTGAATATTGTGCATCTTATAAGTCTGTTTTTGCTGCGTCCGAAATCGGGTGTGACGGTTCGACTCTCATGGAACCAGCAGCAATTTCACACAACTACTGCCGCAGATGGTTTTTTTACATTTAACTGGTCGTCTGAACAGTCCATTCCTGCAGGCTGGCATGAGGTGGTGGTAGAGGCATTGGGCGAAGAAGGTTTCATCATCAACAGCGGTACGGGCAATCTTTTTGTTCCCCACCTAACCCAATTTGGGATCATCTCAGATATTGATGATACTGTGCTGATTTCGCATTCTGCTACTGTTTTAAAAAGATTGTTATTGTTATTCACGCGCAATCCACGTAGTCGTCGGGGTTTTACCGGCATTGTAGAAATGTACCAGTGGCTTGCCCAATTGCGTACTGACCACGATACACCGAACCCTTTTTTTATGTGTCGAGCAGTGAATGGAACCTCTACGATGACCTTGTGGATTTTTTTCGTTTCAACCATTTACCAGAAGGCAGCTTTTTACTAAACCAGGTAAAACGCTGGCATGATTTGTTGAAAACCGGCAAAACGAAACACGAGGGTAAACTACTTCGTATAGTTCGTATTGTGGAAGCATTTCCACATCAGCGGTTTATTTTACTGGGTGACAATTCACAAAGTGATCCATCCATCTACAGATCCATTGCTGATAAATATGGTGATCGAATAGTGGCGGTATTTATCCGCAGTGTTGTTCCAGAAAACAATCATAGTACGCAAGCTATCCTACAGGCAATTTCGGAAAAAGGTATCCCGACCCAACTTTTCAAGGATAGCGCTACTGCATTGGTTCATGCAAAACTAATGTTCGCTTAAAGCGATGAGGATGCACATAGCAATCAAAGGTGATTTATATCAGCCGGAAATTAATATCAACATTTCAGATCCTAACTCAAACCAATGATCTAATGGCGCTGAAACTGGGAATATTTAATATTGTAGTAAGAAGTGCTTAAGTAAAATTAGACTCTTTAAGCTACATAAATTAAAAGAGGCTGCCTCAATAGTTTGACGCAGCCTCTTTTTATGCAAACGTGTTTGCCAGTGATGCAAATTTCATAACATCAACTGACGATTTTAGTCGTTAACGAATTTGACCGCGAACAATACCTGTCGGGAAGAAGTTAGAATGAGCGTTTACATAAGCTGCACCAGAGGTTATCAACAAGAACTGGGCATCAGTCAATTGAAACTCTTGGTTTACTCCGAAGTCGGCTGCATTGGCAGCAATCCCGATACGGACTGGTCCGTTGAAGCCAATCGCACCTGCATGAATATGTGCAAAGCGAAGAGCATCCCCGTCAGCTAATTTTTGAATAATTACTTTTGAATATAACTTCTTGCTTGCACTAACTCTTAGGATGGCAATTCCTTTTGTTTCTGTAACTACTGCGGGTACTTCCTGATTCCCTTCTAACTGTACTACTTGTGTAAAAACAATACGGTCATCTCCTGCTTCAGAATTTTTTTGAGATTGATCTAGATTTTGAATTTTGGACTGATCTTTGGGCTGAATCTCATCCATTGATTTTGAACATGAAATTGTAGTAAGAGAAACTGTAGAGACAAAAGCGATTGCTAAAAAATTACTTTTCATAGTTAATTTTGTTTAATTGTAAGTTAACGTCGATTGAATAAGTAAGGTTGGGTAGAGTCGAAAAAAAAATAAAAAAAGTAAATCGAAACAATATGCGCACTTGCTTGTTCACCACCGTATCGAAAAGTCGTAGCTATGATACTGGTGCAATCATAAAGGGGATTGTGTTGGCCAGAGAATGTAGTTGATCGTTTTAAATTGTGGTTGGATGATTACACTTTGTACTGACCCTTAATGGGCAGAAGGCAACACAATGATAAATGTGCTGCCCTTTCCTTCTTCACTTTCTACACTTATGGAGCCTTTGTGAATATCTACAATACGTTTACAAATGGCTAAACCAATACCGGTTCCCGGGTATTCACTTTTAGAATTGAGCCGCTGAAATGGCTCAAAAATTTGATGAATATGTTCTTCGTTCATCCCAATACCGTTATCCGAAACCTTAAGAATTACTTTATCTTCCTTTGCTTTTCCACTAATATTAATAACGGGTTTGCCATTGGAAAATTTTAGCGAATTACTGATTAGGTTCAAGAAAAGTTGTGAGAGATAAGCTTCATTTCCAATCACTCCAGGTAGATGGCCAACAGAGATGGAAGCGTTCTTTTCGTGAATAATGATGTCAAGATGTTCAATAGCGTTGTTAACAACGACTTGTGTATTAACTACTGAAAGTTCTGTATGTTCATTTAAAGAAGACAGCGACAGTATATCGTTAATCATCTTACGCATCACTGCCGATGCATCAAGAACTTTTTTCGCCAACTTTTTTCCATTATCGTCGAAACTATTCTCATGTGACTCCAGCAGTTTGGACGTAAAGGTAGAGATTTTACGAAGCGGCTCCTGAAGGTCATGGGATGCCATGTAGGCAAATGTTTCCAGCCCTTTATTGGCTTCCTCCAGTTTTCTTTCTGCTTCCGCCCTTTTTTGAATTTCAGCTTCTAATTCAACATTGGTCTTTTGCATGAATGCTATGGGCAGAATTTTAATTAAATGGTAAACTGTAAGCAGACTAACAACTGCCGTTGCCATGCGCAATAGTGCGTTGATCCGGTACATAGGAACCCAAAACATCAATGCATCAAAAAAGTGAGTAGAGCCGCATAAAAGAATGAAGGCAGCAAAGTAGATGTAAGCCTTATTGAATTTTAGAGCAGCTTTTTTCTTTACAATATATTTAAGTATGATAAGCGGAATGAGAAAATACGCGGCCCAAATCATCAATTCGCTTACAATGTATAGCCAACCATGAAAGTCAGACCAATATCCGCATTTCCAACGAGGAGGCCATTCATTGGTGCTAAATAGCCTACTGAAGAATTCCTTTATTTCACTCATGCTTCTACGTATTGGGGTTAAAATAATAAGAAATAATATTTCATACCAGAATCATCATTTAAATGAATTCAAAGACATGAAATAGATTTTGCATTAAGTTACAAGATTTGTAAAATAGGCAACGTAACGGCTTTTTGTGATGGTGAGTAGAGATAATTTTTTGCAATGCGCTATTAGTATTGTCTACATATTTGTGCCTTTGCCGGGCATTTGCTGAACATATGACTTCAACACTTATAGTGTAGCAAAAGAAAGGGGTAATTTTTAGGCTTAAATACTAAAAAATTTAGTAATTTTAGTATTATTACAATATGGTAGTCAGTAAAAGTGATATCATTTCCAGGCTCCAAAAGGAGATATTATCACTTGGTGGGGTTAAGACGCCCATAGGAATGCCAATGGACAATAATGGACTGAGTTTCCTGCAGCATTTTCCCTATGGTGTATTCCCGACCGGGGCTATACATGAATTTATGTGTGGTAGTGCTGAAGAAAAGGCGGTGAGTTGCGGGTTTATTGGCGGACTGATATCTACGTTCCTGCCGCAGCATGGTGTTATCCTCTGGATCAGTCGGACCCAGGCAGTATTTCCCCATGCCCTCTGTACGTTTAATATTGAACCGCATAAAGTAATTTTTATCCACCCTAAATGCGAAAAAGAAGTGTGGTGGTGTATTGAAGAAGCACTCCGTTGCAATCGCATTATAGCCGTAGTAACAGAAATGAAGGACCTGAATTTTACCAATTCAAGGCGTTTTCAACTGGCGGTTGAACAAACAAAAGTGACCGGATTTATCCTCAATGCCAGGCCTGAAAACACCAGTACTTCTGGCTGTACCAGCCGTTGGAAAATCACTTCATTGCCAAGTCGTTTAGCAGATGGCATGCCCGGGGTGGGTTATCCAAAATGGAAAGTCGAATTGCAAAAAATCCGGAACGGCAAAACCGGTTTTTGGGAAATGGAATGGATCGGTGGACAATTCAAACACACAAAGCGTGAAGAGATCATCATACCGATGAAAGAAAGAAAAACTGGTTAATATGTGCAAGCGATTTGTGGTGATATGGTTTCCTTATTTGAAGACCGACTGGTATGCTAAACGCGAAACGGAATTGTCTGATTTGCCATTTGTCCTGTATGCCAGTATCCATAACAGGATGGTGGTCACAGCAGCAAATAAAATGGCTGAATCAAAAGGCATTTCCACAGCAATGGTATTGGCAGATGCAAAAGCTATTATTCCTTCCCTGCAGGTAAAAGAAGATCCGCCCGGGTTTTTCGAAAAGAAAATACTGGCTTTTTCTCAATGGTTTATCCGGTATTCTCCAATTGTATCCATTGCATCATTTGATAATATCATTATTGATGCTTCAGGCTGTGCACACCTTTGGGGCAGCGAAGAAAATTATCTCAATGATATCGTAAAAAGAATGCGCGAGCTGGGATATACGATACGCATTTCCATGGCAGATACGATAGGTACTGCATGGGCAATGACCCATTATGGTGAACCTTTATCGATCATTGGAAGTGGACAGCAAGCCCAGGCCCTGGCTCATCTGCCACCAGCGTCACTCCGTATTGAACCTGAAGTAACCGAACGTTTACATAAGCTTGGCTTGCATTGTATTTATGATTTTATGAAGATGCCTTCTGCTGTTTTGAGGCGAAGATTTGGCAATGATTTTATAAGGCAGTTACAGTATGCGCTTGGATATGTTGAAGAATATATCAAGCCCATCGAACCAGTTCCTGTATTCCATAAAAGATTACAATGCATGGAGCCTATATCAACTGCCATAGGAATAGAAATAGCTTTACAAAATGTATTGGAGACTATTTGCGTGCAATTAAAAACGCAGGGTAAGGGATTGAGGACAGCGATTTTCAAAGCCTACAGGCTGGATGGGAAAGTAGAAAAAATTGATATTATGGTGAACCGGCCATCAAATGATGAAACTCATTTGTTCAAATTGTTTGCCCTGAAGATCAATACCATTGAACCTTCTTTAGGTATTGAACTATTTACGCTGGATGCATTGAAGGTTGAAGAAACAAATAGCGAGCAGGAACAACTATGGAACGGTGTGGGTGAATTAACTGATTATGGACTGGCTCAGTTGATTGATAAATTGTCGAACAAAATAGGGGAACAAAATATTGTTCGTTTTTTACCCGATGAACATTATTTGCCTGAACGTTCCATAAAAAAGGCAGATGATTTACATGAACATCCATCTGCCAAATGGAACCTAACTAAACCCAGGCCTGTTTGCATGTTACAGCCTCCTGAACCCATACAGGTTACTGCGCCGATACCGGATTATCCACCTATGTTATTCCGCTATAAGAATAAGGTACATAAAATTGTAAAGGCAGACGGACCGGAAAGAATAGAACAGGAATGGTGGATCAATCAGGGAAGGCACAGGGATTATTATTTTGTGGAAGATGAACAGGGATGTCGCTATTGGCTTTTTCGTTCCGGGCATTATGATGGTGGGAAGCAGGACAGATGGTTCTTACATGGGTATTGTGCGTAAATGATGATGGGATGGAATACACAGAATTAAGGGTAACAACTAATTTTAGTTTTTTGCGTGGTGCTTCCCACCCCGAAGAAATGGTAGCACAGGCCATTGCACTTGGGTATAAAGAAATAGCCATCACCGACAGAAATAGTTTTGCAGGAATTGTGAGGGCTTATGCAGCTGCAAAAAAATCCGGCCTCAGAATCATACCCGGTTGTTATATAGAAGTTCTTGATGGATATGATGTATTAGTATATCCTGTTAACATAGAAGGCTACGCACAGATATGTGAATTACTGACAGCAGGCAATATACGGGCAGAAAAAGGAGCATGTTACCTGTACAAAGAGGACCTCTTTAGTTTTCTTCAGGATGTTAAGGTCATCATTATTCCGCCCCTGGAATTGAATGCGAACCTTGAATTTGAACCGGACTTCAAAGAAATCCTCGTGGAATACCGTAAGGCCTTTAAAAATGATTTATATATAGCAGTGTCACGCAGTTATCAAGGAACAGATCAAAAATATTTTTTCAGGTTGGCACAGCTATCCAATGAGAACATGATTCCCCTGGTCGCCAACAATGATATATATTACCATTCACCTGAAAGAAGACAATTGCAGGACATTGTTACCTGCATCCGTGAAAAGTGTACTATCCATAATGCCGGTTTTCGTTTATTTCCTAATGCTGAGCGATACCTCAAAGACGAAAATGAAATGAAGCGTTTGTTCATGCATTATCCAGATGCCATAAAACGAACACAGGAAATTGCATTGGCGTGTAAATTCTCTTTAGACGAATTAAAGTATGAATATCCTGAGGAGCTCACCACTGAAGGAAGAACTCCACAAGAAGAGTTAACCTTCCTTGCCTGGGAGGGAGCTAAGCAATATTTTGGAGAAATTATTCCTGATAAAACCAGTAAAGCAATTAACCATGAACTGTCTTTCATTGAGCAGATGAATTATGCTGCTTATTTCCTGACCGTTTATGATATTGTACGATTTGCGCGAAGTAAAGGAATTCTATGCCAGGGCAGGGGATCAGCAGCGAACTCCACGGTTTGCTATTGCCTGGGGATAACCGCAGTAGATCCAACAAAATTTGATCTTTTGTTTGAACGTTTTATTTCGGCAGCACGAAATGAACCGCCGGATATTGATGTTGACTTTGAACATGAAAGGCGGGAAGAAGTGATTCAGTATATATATGAAAAATATGGCCGTGATCATGCAGCCATAGTGGCTACCGTTACCCAACAACACGGAAGAGGGGCTGTCAGGGATGTGGCAAAAGCCATGGGACTATCCCTTGACACCATCAATGGCCTTTCTTCCACGATCAATAGGCTGAGTGGAGAATTGTTGAGTGATGAAAGTATACATGGGCTTGGACTTGATCCGGCAGACAAACACCTGGCAAAGGTTATTGATCTGACCAGCCAGTTTGTTGGTTTCCCTCGTCAATTAGGACAGCATACCGGTGGCTTCGTGATCAGCAGGCAAAAGTTGAGTAAACTCTGTCCCATTCTTAATGCAAGGATGGAAAACAGAACCTGTATTGAATGGAACAAAGATGATATTGATACGTTGGGTTTTTTGAAGATCGATGTACTTGCCCTGGGAATGCTAACCTGCATCAGGAAGGCTTTCGAAATGGTAAAAATGCATTACAACCTGGACCTTACACTCGCTAATATTCCACAGGATGATCCCGCAGTGTATGAAATGATTTGTCATGCTGATACTATCGGTGTGTTTCAGATTGAAAGTCGGGCACAGCAATCCATGCTTCCACGGCTAAAACCAAGATGTTTTTATGACCTTGTTATTGAAGTGGCTATTGTGAGGCCCGGACCAATCCAGGGTGATATGGTGCATCCATATTTGAGAAGGAGAAACGGTGAAGAGCCGATCGATTATCCATCAAAAGAATTAGAAGAGATATTGGGCCGCACTTTAGGAGTGCCGTTGTTCCAGGAACAGGCGATGAAGATAGCTATTGTGGCGGCTGGATTTACACCAGCAGAAGCAGATGAATTGCGAAGAAGCATGGCAACCTTCAAAGCAAAAGGGAAAGTGACACTACTGCAGGAAAAGTTGATCCGGGGTATGATCAAAAATGGTTACTCACCTGAGTACGCACAAAGGGTATTCAAACAACTGGAGGGTTTTGGCAGTTATGGGTTCCCCGAAAGCCATGCTGCTAGCTTTGCTTTATTGGTTTATGTATCGTCATGGCTAAAATGGTATTACCCGGATGCTTTTGCCGCAGCATTATTGAATAGTATGCCGATGGGATTTTATCAGCCTGCACAAATTGTTATTGATGCACAAAAACATGGAGTGGAAGTCAGACCCGTTGATGTAAATCATTCTGAATGGAATAATTTACTTGAAGAAAACACTGGCAAATTTTGTGCTTTACGATTAGGCTTCAGACAGATAAAAGGCATGAAGGAGGAGGATATCAAACTATTATTAGTCGGCCGGAACAAAAGGTTCACCAATATAAATTCCATAGTTGATACAGGCTTGCCCCAATCTGCGTTGGAAAAATTGTCTGATGCTGATGCTTTTCAATCCATAGGTGTCGATAGAAGGAATGCATTATGGCAGTTGTCCGTGAAAGACAAACCCATTGCGTTGTTTTCCGGCAAAGTGGAAAAAGATGCTGCGGAAGAAAGTATTCAATTGCCGTTAATGCCAGCAGCAGAACATGTAATGCATGACTATGCATCAACATCACTTTCATTGAAAGCACATCCACTAAGTTTCTTAAGATCAAAACTTGATTTGCTACATGCCGTAAAAGCAGAACAGCTGCAAGACCATAAACATGGAGAGCAGGTAAAAGTTGCGGGACTTGTACTGGTAAGGCAGGCGCCAGGAACAGCAAAAGGAGTATGGTTTATTACTATTGAAGATGAAACTGGAGTTGCAAATTTGGTGGTATTCAAAAACATAGCAGAATCTTTAAAAAAAGAGATCCTTCAAGCCAAAGTATTGATGGTGGAAGGGCAACTGCAAATTGAAGGCGAAGTGATCCACATCATCGTCAAGCGATGTTACAATATTTCCAGGATGCTTTTCGAACTGATGGCTACCCAACGCAAACAAGTTGAATTGCCAAAACTTTCAAGGGCAGATGAGATGCCAGGTGTTAATCAGGTCAAACACCCAAAGCAGGGTGAACCTAATATTTTCCCTGGTTCAAGGAATTTCAAATAAATCAATATAGTTTAGGTCTTCGTCTCGAAGCAATTGATCAAGGGGTCTCAGGCAGGCTTTAGTTTAAAAGGGAAACCGATGTTAAAGTATGCAGCAGCTTATAGCTTAAACGGAAAACCAAAGTTAAAGTAAGCGCGAAGCCCATTAGTTTTGTTCGACATCATAAGGCTAAATTCTATGGGTCCGATAGGCAGGTCATAGGCTAACGTAAGTCCTGTTCCAATAATCCATTTTGTAGTTGCGGAAGTATTTTCTTTTTTGATGAAGTCATAACTCAACAGACTGCCCACCAGTGTGGCATAAGCTTTAGCAATTATATTATAACGCAACCCCGTATGTGCGGCCGCCATACTTTCGGAGACCACTTCGCCTTCTTTCAAACCGGCAAACATGATCTGGTTTCGAATAGTAGGGTTGAGTCCGCCTGCAGTAAAGGCATTCAGCAGCGTTTGATTGGTGCTAAAGTTCACACCTGACTGAATACGGCTTACCCATGCCCAACGGTTACCAATAGGTGCAGTATTGGATAAGTATGCGGACGTCCTGGCATAGCTTCCGTATGGAATAAGTTCTTTATTGATCTCCCCCAGTAAAATACCGTCTTTAAATACTTTAAAATCCGGGTTAACATTAAATACATATCCTCCTTTTATTTCTACAATAGTGCCCTTTTTGGGATACTGAGGCTTGGCCAGTGTGTTATAAGTCCAGTAGCCGTAGGCCTGAAAGTAATTATTATGACCCTGCAAATAAGTACCCGACTCTATTTCAGGTACGGCACCAATATTTTCCCATTGAAATCCTATACCCCCGGCGGATCTTCTTTTAGCAGAGATCTGAAAGCGGTTGTCTATGGTAAAATATTTAAGCTTATACAAGCCAGTGCGACGAAAATCTGTATATGTTGGTAGTTGCTGGAATTCTGAATAAACCTGGAAGCGATTACTCCAGGGCCTTCCGTAACCAAACATTTGCAGGTGTTCAAGAAGGCCCCGAAAATTCTCACCCAGATTGAAAGAAGCCATTGATCGGGAAAACGGCGTTAATGTATTACGTGCGGTAAGGTTTACCTGTATACCAAATCCGGTAAAACTATTTTCTGATATTCCCGCTTTTAGCATTACTGAAGATTCTGGTTTAACCCGATAAAGTATTCGATAATTACTGTTGCTGTCGGGGTATACCTCATATACAATACACTTGTACATCCTGTATGCAAAAGCCTGGCGTGATTCCTTCTCAAGTCTACTGGCGTTAAATGATTCAGAAGTGTCAAGCCTGATCTGTTCTAGAAATGCTTCTTTCGATTTTTTATTCAGTCCAACCACCTCAACCCTCCGGAATTTGAAACTGCTGATATCGCTGCAACGATTTTTACAAAAAGTATAGTCAGGATATAGTGCCTTTAGGGAGTCAGCCATTTTCTTAAACAGGGGATAGTATTTCCTACCTTCTTCGATCCCCAGGTCAATAATAGCACCAGCCTGATCGAAACTGGCTGAGGTAAATGTACCCATCGGCATATTGATCAGCATGTCCGTTAGTGCAGATTCTGTAATGCGGTCATTATTTTCATTCATAAAAATGACCTGTGATAAAACGTTGAGCGCGTTATCTAATTCTTTGATATTTTTTACTGGTGTACTTACGGAAACACCAATGGCATATTTTGCTCCCATGTCAAAAAGGTCTTTCACCGGAAAGTTGCGTGTCACGCCACCATCAACGATTCTCACGCCATTGATGTCAACCGGTGAAAATGCTCCTGGTATCGCCATGCTTGCCCTTATAGACCTCACCAAATCTCCTTTGCTGAAAACGATGGCATTTCCAGTAGACAAATCTGTTCCAAGACACCTGAAGGGAATACTTAAGCTGTCAAAATCATGTATATGTGAGACAGAAAAAAAATGCTGTTGGAGGGTCAGCCACAATTCCTGGCTTTCCAAAAAACCGGAAGGAATGGTAAGCTTGTTATTAATCATGGGAAGTTCCACGGCGTACTTACCATATTCACTTTTTTCTTCCATGATATAATTGTTCATGGAGATAGAATTGCTCAGTAAAGCATTCCAGTCGATCCGCCGGGCAATATATTCTATGGAGTCGCCTGAGTACCCCGCTGCATACAGGCCACCAACAATGCTGCCCATACTTGCACCGGTGAGGTAATTGATATTCAGTTCTGCTGAATCAATGGCTTTGAGTATACCGATATGGGCAAGCCCTTTGGCGCCACCGCCGCTCAGGGTAAGTCCGATGCCCGGGTTATTTTTCTGCGCGTAACCGGCATGAAAAAGCAAACAAAGCAGGGAAAAAATCAACATACGGCCCGGATAGGTAGGCCTTTTTCTAAAGCATAACATCAAATCAAAAATAGGCAGAAAAAGAGAGATTCTGTTTTTTGCATGTATAAAAAGCTGGTACTTTAGGTACTGCTTGCTTCAGGCAAACGTGCTTGCACTTTTGGCGAATCATGCCACATAAACAGTTATGGTTGTCATTTGGATTTCTTGCGGATATACCATGCCGTGGTTACTACCGCTATTATAAGTACAGATCCCTGAATGATCAAACCCACTGTCTCAGTTTTATCAATTAAACGTTGATCCAGTCCATCTTTATAAGACAGTGTAAAAAGGGAATGTTCAATTCCTCTCATACCAAGATAATTCTGTAACACATTAACCATAAAGTGCAGCCCGGTAGGTAGGGCAATGCCTCCGGACCATGCTGCTGCCAATCCGAATACAAAAGCCCAAACGAACGGGCCGGTAAATGCACTCACAAGACTCCAGCCAACAAGCATATGATACACCGCAAAAGCTATTGCTGTAACGATCTGTGCGACCCACATTCCGTATTTTTTGTTCATTATAACAAATGAGTAAGACCGAAAAGTAAGTTCTTCCATTAGGGCCAGGGGCATAAACGCCAGGTAGCCGATGAGGGTACCTATAGTTACACCCTTTGGATTTCGGCTCGCCTGTAATTCCGTAAAACTGAGAAGGCTTATGAACAAAATACCAAGTATGACCATTCCGATAAGTACACCGTAGATAAACCGGTATAATGTGAAGTATTCCCATGCCAGGCCGATTTGTCTAAAACGACGCTGGTCAACTTGTAAAAATATCCATGTGCTGAAAAAGGCGACTAGTGAGCCGATTATACCGTTTGAAAAATTGGTATATTTCATGGGAATAAAAGCCATAACTGTAGCACCGGCTAAAAATAAAAGACCAGTGGCGGTCAACCAGAATAGCATACTCCGGACAATTGGATTATTTATAATGCCTGGCAAACCAGTGATCATTCAGCTTAATTATTTTCCATGTTCATTTTGGCTACAATTCGTCTTCCTTCCCTGGCCACTATACCTGGTAAGGACTCTATATCGGTTAGGGTAGTTCGAAAATTTACAATACAAACCCGAAGCACAAAATTCCCATTGATCACGGCATTGCTGGGATAAACTTCGCCTCCCTGCTGCAGGTTGTTCAAAATTGCAGTGTTTAACTTGTTAAGATATTCTTTGTCTTTAACAGGATCGGCATCATTGGGTTTATAGCGAAACGTAGTGATGCTTAGATGATGTGTGAACGCTTCAATCTCTTCATGATCTTTCATCAGATCAAAAAGTATTTTTGCCAGTTCGATGTCTTCGCGAATAAGATTGATATGCCCAGTTGAACCAATTTGTCGTAAACCCAGCCAGACTTTCAGTGCACGGAATCCCCTGGAGTTTTGCATTCCGCGCTCATAAAAATTGGTTTGTGGTTCAAGGTCTCCGTCGAAATTATAATATACAGGATGAAAACTGAAAGCATCAGTCAATGCTGCCTGGTTTTTAACCAGAGTACATCCGGCTTCTATCGGACTATACAACCACTTGTGTGGATCGATGGCCACTGAATCGGCTAATTCAATACCCCTGAACATATCAGAAAGTTCCGGTAACGCAGCTGCAAATCCGCCGTAGGCGCCATCTACGTGGAACCATAAATCGTGCTGTTTACAAATTGATGCGATGTCATTCAGGGGATCAACCGTTCCGGTACTCACGGTGCCTGCAGTGCCCACCACCATCATGGGAATCAACCCCGATTCTTTATCCTCTGCGATATATTTGCTGAGCAGGTCAGTGTTCATCCGCTGCTGTTCATCTGCAGGTATCCAGCGCACAGCATCGAGACCCAGCCCAAAAAGATCAGCTGCTTTATTGATCCATGTGTGCGTCTCTGCCGTTGTGTAAACACGCCATTTACCCTTTGAAGGTTGCAATCCCAGTTGACGGATATCCCAGCCTGCTTTGGCTTTACGGCCCGCCAGAAAACCAACGAAATTGGCCATGTTTCCGCCACTCACCATAATCCCGCTGCCTGTAGGATAGTGGATTAGTTGCCCCAGCCATTGGATCGTTTGCTTTTCAATTTCAGTAGCCATAGGTGATAATGCAAAGGCTCCGCAGTTGCTGTTAATAGCAGAAGCCATGAGGTCTCCCAGCATACCTAACGGTGAAGGTGAAGAGGTGATATAACCCCAGAAACGCGGATGACCATTAAAGAGGCTGTTATGCTCCAACATTTCCCAGGTTTCTTTAACCAGTGAAGATGCATCTTCTCCTTCTGAGGGCAAACCCTTTGGAAGTCTTTGCTGCAGTTCATGGGGGAGTGGCGAAGTAGTAATCGGATGATCACCAATGGCAGACAAAAAATCAGCAATTTGATCAATTAGCTCGTGGCCAATTTCCCGAAATTTTGTTGCATCCATGTTGAGTGGAGAAGTCTGCGAACGCAACGCTGAGGTTTGTTTATTCAATGACATATCTGTTACGTTAATGTACCTAAGGTAGGAAATTCAGCTATAGATTTTAACAGCTGATATAAGGCTGCCGAAGGCAACCAGGAAAGATGAAATAAAAAATAATGGGCAGTTACAACCATCCAGATTTTCTAAAAAAATAAAACAGGGTGATGCAGGCTATTAAGGTGACAAAGATGACTGCAAAATATCCGTAGTGCCATTCCAGTTCCGGCATAAATTTAAAATTCATGCCGTAAAATCCGGCCACCATGGTGGGTACGGCAATGATTGCAGCCCAGCCTGCAAATTTTTTGGAGACATCACTTTGTGAAATGGAAATCAGCGAGAAGTTGGCTTCCATGGCGCTGTTGAGCAACTCCCTGGTATTGTCGACCATTTCATTAATGCGCATTACGTGGTCATATACATCCCGGAAATAAGGCCGGGTTTCTTCAGAGATGCATTTTATTTCAAAACGCATCAATTTATTACAAACTTCTATCAATGGTGACACAGCTCTTTTCACATCAAGCAACTCTCTTTTCAGGTCATATATCTGTTCTGTCGTTTCTCTGCTAGGCCTCTCCTTAAAAATCTTGGCTTCAATCAATTCAAGTTCCTGTTCCATGATATGGACAATGGGAAAATAATGATCTACAATAAAATCCATGACGGCATATAGTACAAATCCCTGTCCTTTCTTCATCAATTCAGGAGTGGATTCACACCTGGCCCTTACTTCACTATAGGGAATGCTTGAGCCGTGTCTTACCACAACAACAAAATTATTGCCCACAAAAAAATGCGTTTCACCAAATTCTGTATGGTGGTTTGAATTCCTTTTCATGGTTCTCAATACTACAAAAATGGAATCATTATAGACTTCCACTTTGGGACGTTGATGGGCATTATGCGCATCTTCCACCGCCAGCTCGTGGAGGTTGAATTCACGTTTTACGGTTTGTAATATTTCTTCTGAAGGCTCGTGCAAGCCTATCCATACAAATTGCTTCGGGTCTTTCAGGGCAGTATGGACGTCCTGCAGGGGTACATCGGAAACCCGTTTCCCATCAGCATAAGAGGCGCAGTTGATGATTTCGTTCATGCGGTAATTTCGCCGTTGGTAAATTAAAACAACATAAGTTACTAAAATTAACAGATATTGATTCTCGTCTGACCCGGTAAGATGGCCTTTACATAAAATATGATCATATGAAAAAGCAGTTTCATTATTATAGCATGATTACATTGCTGGTAATATCTTCTGTTTCGTGGATGAATAGCACGGCACAAGGGTTGCGAATTCCTGATGCCAGTGTCAATTATCCATCAGTAGTTGGCAGAACGGTTGGGGCCACCGATATTGAAATTCATTACAACTCACCTGGCGTGAAAGGGCGTGAAGGGAAGATTTGGGGAACGCCTATAGCATGGTATGGTTTCGAAGTACTGGGTTTTGGATCCAATATACCTTCTCCATGGAGGGCCGGAGCAAATGAGGGTACTACCATTTCTTTTTCTACAGATGTTACCGTTAATGGAAAGAAGCTTGCGGCCGGTCATTACGGATTTTTTATAGCCGTCTATCCCGATTCCTGTACATTGATTTTCAATCAAAATACAAAAGGCTGGGGAAGCTATTTTTACCGGCCTGAACTTGACGTTTTAAGGGTCAAGACGAACCAACAAAAAAATATTCCTGTCAGTAAAGAAAGACTTGAATACAATTTTGCAGGACAGACCGATAACTCGGTTGAGGTAGCCCTGGAGTGGGAAAAATGGCGGATACCATTTGTGGTGGAGGTTGACCTCATTAATACTACAATGAATTCCATCCGCACACAAATGAGTGGGGCGCTGGGTTTTGATCCTCCTAGCCTGGAAGCCGCGGCAAACTGGTTCCTTCAGCATAGCGTGAATTATGATGAAGGGCTGGACTACATTAACAGGGCCCTAGATCCAAATCTTGGAGGCGTAAAATCCTTTCGCGCGATGAGTACAAAAGCGGGTCTTTTGACGAAATTGAACAGGATTGCTGAAGCTGATACTATGATGAAATCCGCACTCGACAACGCTACTGCCCTTGAGGTGCATCAATACGCCCGCCAGTTACAATCCCAGAAAAAGTATACAGAGGCGCTAGTGCTGTTCGAGAAAAACTTTAAAAAATATAAAGGCATCTGGCCAACTAACGCGGGTATGATGCGTGGTTACGCTGCATTAGGCAATTATAAAAAAGCGTTGGAATATGCAAAGGTTGCGTTAAACCAGGCCCCTAATGCAGAAAACAAAAAATTCCTTGAACAGGCTGTAAAGAATTTGTCGGAAGGTAAACCGGTAGACTAAGCCAGCAGGTCATATTCCCAAACTGTCTTGTATTCGCCATTTTTTTCAATGTAAGCGAGAAATTTGTTGTAGAAGGCATCATTTGCGATGGTGGAACTGTCACCAATAACAAATAGTTTTTCTTTGGCGCGCGTGATCGCCACATTCATCCGACGGTAATCCTTAAGAAAGCCAATTTCGCCATTATCGTTACTTCTTACTAACGATACTATAATGTTTTCCATTTCCTGTCCCTGGAAACTGTCGATGGTACTGATCCGCATTGCCCCCGGCAATTTTTCCTTTGCTGCCGCTGCCTGTCCGGCATAAGGAGAAATAAACGCAGTTGTCGATGGATCCAGCGAAGCCGCTTCCATGATCTTTTTGGCCAATTGAAGTTCGCCTTCATTTTGAAGGCTGGTGCCGTCACGTCCTTTTTCTTCCTCGAATCCTGAACCCGCCGTGTCGATAAAACTAAGGTGCACCCCTGTGTCTTTGAGGTGTTCTGCAGTCAACAACAAACTATCGTAAAAATAACTGCTGCTAAAGCCCGCAATTGCTTCCCTCATACGGTACTGTGTGTTTAGCAGGTATACGTTACTGATATGAGGAATAGCAACTTCGAGGATCGACTGGTTGAGACCCAGTCTGGCGGCCTGGTTACTCAGTACGGTAGGTGGAAGTTGCCAATGGTCGCCTGCCAGGACAATTTTTTCCGCCATAGGGAAAATGCTCCAGGCCAGTGGTTCAATGCATTGCCCTGCTTCGTCGATGACTAGCGTCGTGAAATGCATCCGCTGTAGGCCAGCGTCATATAAACCAATTGGGGTACCTGAAATTACAGCGGCCTCTGTGAATAATTTTTCTTCGTTGTATACCTGCAGTTTTTTTATTTCTGTGCGGATATTCTTAACTTCTTTAAATAAGAGATTGCGTTGTTCCCTTTCTGCTTTTCCGAAACTTCTTTTATATTTTAAGGCCATTCTCCTGAATTCTTCCGCCCTTTTTTTCAGTTGTTTTATTTCTTTCAACTCCTTGCTGTTGGTTAGCCGGCCCTCGGGAGTATGCGAAAAAACTGCTTCATCCACTTTACTCGTGTTTCCAACCCTCAACAATTTTATGCCCTGCAGTATTAGTCCTTTCGAAATATTATCGACAGCAGTATTGCTTGGTGCCGACACCATTACTTTTTCGCCTTTCTGTACCAACTGAATGATAG
>JANMMA010000150.1:0-2167 GCA_031372815.1 Sphingobacteriales bacterium | reverse complement strand
CTGTCTTTTCATCGAAAGCTTCTATATCCCTGAAATCATTGGTTTCATATCCCTTTACCTGGAACCATCTCCAGGTTTTGCCGCCATCAGTCGACTTACCCACGCTGCCCCTGGTACCGCAGACCCAGATCAGTTTATCGTTCACTACACTCAAGCCACGCAACGAAACACTGACTTTGTTTTCCAGGATTTCAATTTCCTGCGCTGTGCCGACAATTGAAGTCAGCAGCAGGCACGTCAACAGGAATAATTTCATGGCTGCAATGTAATATTTTTTCACACCCTTAGTCGACTGAGCTAACGGGTTATAACCTCCGGATTATATGCAATTTTCTTACTTTGCAAGCATAAGATTGCCAATGTCGGAAATATTTGAGTATGGAACAGGGACACTAACGGTTTCTACTGCCGTTAAGATAGCCGCAGGAAAAATCACGGGCGTGATCGGAGAGAAAGCGAGAAATGCCATTAACAGGTCTGCCAGGGCAGTGGAAACAATTGCCCTTAACAATAAAACCGTTTATGGTATAACCACAGGATTCGGCATTCTCGCCAACACTAAAATTTCGGCAGAGGACACCCGGTTATTACAGCATAAAATATTACAAAGCCATAGTGTTGGCGTCGGTGATCCTATTCCGGCTGAACTGGCCAAGATCATGCTGATTACTAAAGTCCATGCGCTTTGTATCGGTTACTCTGGCGTTCAACTGTCCACACTGGAACGAATATGCTGGCATATCGATCATAATATTATACCCATTGTTCCGGAAAAGGGCAGCGTAGGGGCATCGGGCGACCTTGCACCTTTGGCGCATTTGTTTCTGCCATTGGTGGGTCTCGGTGAGGTAACGTATAAGGGTAAACGATATTCTACAGCTTCATTATTTCGTGAACTTTCTATGGAACCGATTCAACTGGGTCCAAAGGAAGGTCTTGCCCTCATAAACGGCACACAGTTTATCCTTGCTTTTGCGGTTAAAGGCATCCAGCGTTTGCACAATTGCCTTGAAGCCGCTGACATCATTGGTGCTATGAGCCTGGAAGCGCTTACAGGCACAAAAGCACCCTTCGATGAAAGGTTGCACCAGTTGAGGCCGTATGCGGGAAACAAACTCGTAGCCAGCAGGTTAAGGAAGATATTATCTGACTCCGAAATCATGCAAAGCCATATTGATTGCGGAAGGGTGCAGGATCCATATTCACTTCGATGTATGCCGCAGGTACATGGGGCAACCAGGAATGCCTGGCTTCACCTCAGGCAGCTCACTGAAATTGAACTAAACGCTGTTACGGATAACCCGATCATTTTTTCGGAAAATGATACCATCAGTGGCGGAAATTTTCATGGTCAGCCGTTGGCCCTGCCACTAGACTATGCCTGTTTTGCCGCTGCTGAAATTGGTAATATTTCAGACCGTCGTTGTTATTTGTTGTTGGAGGGAAAGTGGGGACTGCCTATGCTGCTGATGAAAAATGTAGGACTCAACAGCGGATTCATGATCCCGCAATACACTACTGCGGCATTGGTTACCGAGAACAAAACACTATGTTTTCCTGCAAGTGCAGATAGCATACCCACGTCGCTTGGGCAGGAGGATCACGTGAGTATGGGAAGCATCAGCGGAAGAAAATTATCCCAGGTTTTAGGCAATCTTGAATTCATCCTTTCCATTGAACTCATGAGTGCCTGCCAGGCCATTGAATTCAGGAAGCCATTAAAAAGCAGCCCCATATTGGAATTTGCCCACGACTATGTGAGAAGCTTCGTGGGTTTTGCCGAAGAAGACAGGATTTTTGCAGATGATATCAATAAAATAAAATCCATCATCAGTGATTTTTCTTTCGTAAGGGAAGTCAACAATAAAGCATCATCACTCCACATCGATTTAAATGAACACTATGGAGACTTCACGCTCTAAAGAATCCGCAATCCGCAAATTCGCCAATTCGCCAATCCCTCAAACCCCTACCGGTACCACAATCAGTTGCAAAGGCTGGGTGCAGGAAGCGGCACTCCGGATGTTGCTCAATAACCTCGATCCGGATGTTGCGGAAAGACCTGAGGACCTTATTGTGTATGGAGGAAGAGGGAAGGCGGCAAGAAATCATGATGCGCTACAACTTATCATCCGCTCACTTCACGACCTGGAAAATGATGAAAGCC
>JANMMA010000068.1:0-5190 GCA_031372815.1 Sphingobacteriales bacterium | reverse complement strand
TGGTCGCCTTCGGGATGATTGGCACATCTTTATCCGGCGTCACCTTTGTTAGTGTACCCGGTGCCGTTGGAAGAGATGCATTTTCATACTTCCAGGTGGTGATCGGATATTTTATCGGCTATATCGTCATTGCTTATGTACTGCTCCCGCTCTACTACCGGCTCAACCTAACCTCGATTTATAATTATCTAAGTACCAGGCTGGGATTTGTATCATATAAAACAGGGGCGTCTTATTTTATCCTCAGCCGAACCCTGGGTGCAACCGCAAGGCTCTACCTCGTGGTAAAAATTTTACAGGACGCCATCCTGACTTCCTTTGGTGTTCCATTCTGGTTAACCACGTTGATCATACTGGTGATGATACTATTGTATACCTATGAGGGCGGTGTAAAAACCATTGTATGGACGGATATGTTGCAAACTACCGGGATGCTGATTGGGTTGATAGTTTGTATTGTATATATTCTCAACACTATGGATATGCGTTTTGCCAACGGACTGCAGGCCATGGGAGAAAAAGGGTATACAAAAATATTTTTCACGGACCCTGCCTCGAAATTTTTCTTCCTTAAGCAAATTCTGGCCGGCGCATTTATTACCGTTACGATGACAGGGATGGACCAGGAAATGATGCAGAAAAATATCAGTGTACGTACCCTGAAAGATTCTCAGAAGAACATGCTAAGTTTTTCGGTGATCATACTTGTCGTGAACCTGATGTTTTTATTTCTTGGCGGATTGCTTTATCTATATGCAGGAAACACGGGTATCGAAGCAACGGGCGATAAGATTTTTCCTGCAGTTGCCCTGGGGCACATGCCGCCGGTGGTATCTGTAATTTTTATCCTGGCATTGATCTCAGCGCTTTTTCCTAGTGCTGATGGCGCCATAACTGCGCTGACTTCCTCGTTTTGTATAGATATTATCGGGATGCAGAGAAGGGATGACTGGAGTGATGTGAAAAAGAAAAAAATGCGCCACCAGGTTCATCTTGGTTTTGCCGCTATCTTCCTGTTTTTCGTGATGGTGTTTTACCAGGTCAATAATCCGAGCATGATCGGCGTAATTCTAAAGGTGGCGGGATACACTTACGGGCCTTTGCTGGGACTTTTCTCATTTGGTATTCTGACCAGCCGACAGGTTAAGGACCGATGGGTTCCTGTTGTTGCCATACTCGCACCGCTGATTTGTTTTTTTATTGATAAATACCAGGCATTGTTATTCGGGGAATTTCAGATCGGACTTGAGTTGCTGATCATCAACGGATTTCTGACATTTATTGGATTGATGCTTATCTCTCATAAGCCATCTGTGGACAGAACTGATGTTGCTGCGCGCTAAAAGCGATGCTGCTGATCCTTGATAAGCCTTCTGCAACTTAACCTATTGCTGTATTTTTGCCTAAACCCGATGAAGTGGAATGGATTAACCATGAGGCTATTAAGTATTCTGGACAATACACTTCTGCAGAGGACCAGTTGTTAAAGGAGCTGTCTGATTTTACTTTTGCCACGCATCCTGATCCTGGCATGCTGAGCGGGCATGTGCAGGGAAAATTTCTTCAGATGGTGAGCACCATGGTCAGGCCACAGTATGTATTAGAGATCGGTACATTAACCGGATACAGTGCATTATGTCTGGCCGAAGGCCTGATCCACGAAGGTGAACTGCATACCATTGAACTTCGGGAAAAAGATGCCGCTGTTGCACGAGATTTTTTTAGCCGCAGCCGCTTTTCGCAGCAAATAAAACAGCATGTAGGCGACGCTTTAACGGTTATAGAAACGTTAAAAGCCAGTTGGGATCTGGTTTTCATAGACGCTGATAAAATAAATTACGTCAACTATTATGAAGCTTTGCTACCCTGGGTGAAGCCGGGCGGGTTTATTGTGGCAGACAATGTCTTGTTTCATGGGGAAGTACTTGAACCTAATATTAAAGGTAAAAATGCCAGGGCCATTCAGTCTTTTAATGACCACGTCAAGAGGGATCAGCGTGTGGAATTTGTTATGTTAACGATCAGGGATGGTTTAATGCTGATCCGTAAAAAATGAATAGTCGTATGAAAACAGTAAAGTGCTTAATTGTCCTGATGCTATTAACTGTAATGAATGGCTATGCCCAGCAATCGGAAGCCGTTACCGATTATATTAATCAATATAGGGCTCTGGCCATTGAAGAAATGCAACGGACGGGTGTTCCCGCGTCCATTAAATTAGCACAAGGTATTTTGGAAACGGAGGCAGGGAAAAGTGATTTGGTAATAAGGTCAAACAATCACTTCGGAATAAAATGCAAAACAAGCTGGACAGGCGAGAAAGTATATCACGACGATGACGCAAGGCAGGAATGCTTCAGGAAATATTCGAGCGCAGAGGATTCATGGTTCGATCATTCCAATTACCTAAAAAATACGCCCAGGTATGCTTCGCTTTTTAAGCTCGATCCCACAGATTATAAGGGATGGGCCTACGGGTTGAAATCTGCCGGCTATGCTACCAATCCAAAATACCCACAGATCCTCATAAAATATATCGAGCAATATAACCTCAACGACTATTCGCTTATTGCCATGGGCCGCAAGCCGGCGAATGTGGACATGGCCTCAATGAAGACACCTGTAAAGACAGATACAAAAAGTTCAGGATCGCCATTTTTGGAAAACATTTCCGTACAAAGCAATCCATCAAATAGTCAAGTGGAGACTGTGGTACCCGTAAAAGCTGAGCAGTCTGTAGTGACTTATCCTGAAAATGAATTTAAGATCAACAATACCCGCGTGATTTATGCAAGGTCGGGGACTTCTTTACTCACCATCGCACAACGGTACAATGTAAGGTTCAACCACCTGTTGGATTTCAACGAATTTAAAGACGGAACAGAACAACTTTCAAAAGACCAACTCGTGTACCTGCAGAGAAAAAGAAAGCAGGGGCAGAATGAATATCATATTGTGGAGCAGGGCGAAGACCTATATACCATTAGCCAGAAAGAAGGATTAAGGTTGGAAAGTCTTCTTGTATACAATCAGTTGAGTATGGATATGAAGCCGGCAGCCGGAGAAAAATTATACCTTCAGCAAAACGGTCCGGCGAGACCCAGGTTGGCACTTGTACACTAAAAATTATTCATGGAAATACTTCAGGTCCACGACAAGCAGTTTAAACCCTTTATTAGTGCGCAGAAAATAGAAGAGACGGTTAAACGACTTGCAGATGAAATGAACCGTGATTACGCGGACAGCATACCATTGTTCATATCTATCTTGAGTGGATCATTTATGTTTGCCTCTGACCTGTTTAGACATCTAACTATTCCTTCAGAGATTTGTTTTATAAAACTGGCTTCATATAAGGGCACCAAGTCGAGCGGTAACGTTATCACATCAATTGGCCTGGATGTTGAACTGCATGACAGGGATGTGATCATCGTTGAAGATATTATTGATACGGGCAAAACGCTTCATGCTTTTTTGCCGCAGTTGGAACACCATTCTCCGAAGTCTTTGAAAATCTGTGCATTGCTTAATAAACCAGACAGTATGGTTTATCCGATAAACATTGATTATCTTGGACTTACTATACCTGATAACTTTGTGGTAGGTTATGGGCTTGACTATGATGGGTTGGGAAGAAACCTTCCGCAGATCTACCAGGTCATATAATTTCCTTCCTGTTGAATAAAAAATATACATACTGCTTCCTTGTTTTCTTCATTCTATTCCAAAATTATTTAGACGCGCAGTATTACATCCGGGGCGAGGTTAAGGATGATAAAGGGAACGGTCTGCAAAACGTCAGGATCATTCTCCATTCAACTGGGCTGCCATATTCCACAGGAGTAGGTGGGGCCTTTGGAATCCTCACCAAAAAAGCGGTGGACAGTTTGAGTTTTAGCCTTGAAGGCTACGAACCAATCAATAGCAGTGTAAATTCAGCCAAGTACGTTAGCATAATAATGAAGATGCAGCCCTTTGCTGCCAGTCTTCAGAAGCATTCTTTGCTTTCCCTTACCGGCAATATGCAGGCGATGGCTGATAAACAGTGGGCCGCTGGTGACGAGACATATAACACCATTATCGAGAACAGTTATATCGATGCACACAGATTTCCCAGTACCAGCATGGTGTTAAATGTTGACCGTGCTTCGTACAGTAATATCAGGCGGTTCATCAATATGGGCAGTACCGTTCCCCCGGACGGTGTAAGGATCGAAGAGATGTTAAACTATTTCAACTTCAATTATGCGAATCCTCCCAAGGATAGCATATTCCGGGTGGAGTCGTCTTTAAGTTCATGTCCATGGATGCCGGGTAATCAATTGTTGTTTTTGCAAGTCAATACAAAAAAGATTAACCTGGATAAGGTTCCACCCAGCAATCTTGTTTTCCTGATCGATGTTTCAGGTTCGATGGATATGCCCAACAGGCTACCCCTGCTTAAATCATCTTTTCGTAAGCTGGTGCAGAACCTTCGGCCCATCGATACTGTATCCATTGTTGTATACGGTAGTGTAGTTGGTGTAATGCTTCAGCCTACAAGTGGTGACAATAAGAAAAAGATTTATGATGCTATTGAGGAGCTCACCCCGGGCGGATTTACTCCGGGCGAAGCGGGTATTCTTCAGGCGTATAAACTGGCACAAAACAAATTCATCAAAGGTGGTAATAACCGCGTTATATTGGCCACTGACGGAGATTTTAATGTTGGACAGAACAATGAAAAGCAGCTTGAAGAGTTGATCACCAGGCAAAAGCAAACAGGCATCTACCTGACCTGCCTTGGCGTGGGAATGGGCAATTATAAAGATTCAAAAATTGAAATTCTCGCAAAAAAGGGCAATGGCAATTTTGCTTATTTAGATAACCTAAAAGAAGCAGAAAAAGTATTGGTAACAGAATTTACAAAAACCCTTTATGCCGTTGCAAACGATGCGTATCTAAGCGTACAGTTTAACCCAGATTTGGTGCAGGAATACCGATTGGTTGGCTTTAATAATAAAGAAGAAGCATTAAGCGATGTTAGTAGTGAATTAGAAGGTGGCGAAATTGGCACAGGGCACACCGTTACAGCCATTTTCGAGATTATACCTACTGAAAAAAATAAGGTAGCTACTTTAGATAAAAAGCTGGCAGCAGCACAGTTGGCAGCAGTTAAGCTGCAATATAAAAAGCCAAATACCGAAAGCA
>JANMMA010000033.1:0-6310 GCA_031372815.1 Sphingobacteriales bacterium | reverse complement strand
CATCAATCTAAATCGGCATGATCTTGATGAACGCAAGAAAAAGTTTGTCTCTTCCAGGCCAGACATGACCCTTGCAAAAGGCTTGGAAAATGCCGACGTGTTTATAGGGCTCAGCAAGGGTAATGTCATCAACGGAGATATGGTAAAATCGATGGCTAATAATCCTATTGTTTTTGCTATGGCAAATCCTGATCCGGAAATCACCTACGAAGATGCGATCGCTGCAAGGAAAGATATCATCATGGCCACCGGCAGAAGTGATTACCCAAACCAGGTGAACAATGTACTCGGCTTCCCCTATATTTTCCGTGGTGCACTTGACGTGCGGGCCAGTTGTATAAATGAAGCCATGAAAATGGCCGCCGTGAAGGCGTTAGCTGAACTGGCCAAATCAACCGTTCCTGATATTGTGAACATGGCCTATAATGAAAAAGCCATTTCCTTCGGGCCTACTTATATTATTCCCAAACCAATGGACCCAAGGTTACTGGAAACAGTTGCTCCAGCGGTAGCGCGTGCAGCTATTGAAAGCGGTGTCGCGCAAAAGCCGTTTGACGACTGGGAAGAGTATAAAGTAAATTTAAACAAACGTCTTGGTATCGATAACCAGTTGATGCGTGCGATTGGCAACAAGGCCAGAAGTGCTCCCAAGCGGGTGGTCTTTGCAGACGCTGAAAATGTCAAGATCCTCAAGACGGCACAACTCGCCATGGACGAGGGCATCGCCTACCCTATACTGTTAGGTGACGCCAAAAGGATTTTGACGCTGGCGGAACAAAATAACATTGGCATAGAAGGCATTCCGATCATCGATCCGAAGGCGGATGAAATGGAATCAAAACGCCAGCAGTATGGTGAACTTTATTTTCAAAAAAGACAGCGCAGGGGAGTGAATTATTATGAGGCTTTCAAGAAAATGAAAGACCGCACCCATTTTGGATGCATGATGGTGGAAACAGGTGATGCCGATGCTATGATTTCGGGTCTCACCCGGAATTACCAGGACACTATCCGGCCCGCCATACGCATTATTGGAACGGAAGAAGGCGTACGAAAAATCGCGGGCATGTATATCATGCTGACCAATCGTGGTCCGCTTTTTCTTGCCGACACAACAGTGAATTTCAATCCAACTTCAGAAGAGCTGGCAGACATCACCCTGCTGGTCGCAAAAGAAGTAAGGTCCTTTGGTATAGTACCCCGTGTAGCCATGCTTAGTTATTCCAACTTCGGTAGCAGTGATACGCCTGAAGCCAGGCTAGTGAGAGATGCAAGGCAACTGGTAAAACAACGCAACCCATCACTCATTGTTGATGGGGAGATACAGGGTATCATGGCGTTCAATAAAGAGATACTGAGAGATAGTTATCCATTTAGTGAACTACTGAACGGCGAGGTGAATACCCTCATTTTTCCAAACCTCAGTGCGGGTAATATTGCGTACAATCTATTACAGGAAGTGGGTGGTGCAGATTCAATCGGACCTATACTGCTCGGTCTGAAAAAACCTGTTCACGTATTGCAACTGGGTAGTTCTGTGAGAAGTATTTTGAATATGGTATTGATTGCTGTAGTGGATGCACAGATGAAAAGCGAAAACAATACCCATGAAATCGTAAAAAATTCACCCTGGTGGAAAAAATTTAATTATGTCACTCATGACATGTGATGAAACAGGCCCGTGAAATAAGTTACGGAATATGATGGAGCAGCCGTCGTGTAAAAAATAAGTTATTGATATGTAATGGAGCAGATCTCCCGTAAAAAAATAAGCTACACTGTAAGCAAAAATTTCAGAAAATACCTGCGTAGTTATGGCCGGGAAATGAAACTTCCTGTATCATACGAAACGCTGCGCCACTTCAATGGTTCAGTGGTGTTGTACGATAAGTATGGCGTAGACACGTTATGGGAAACGGTATTTTACCAGCCTTCCATGACAGATGAGATCAACCAGGGTTTAAAACGTATCTACTCCCTGCTCAAGGCCAGTGGTTCAACACAGGCTGAAGAACACCTGCACATTGAGCGTATTGACTACTGCGTATTTGGCAATTCAAAACCATTTCGCATAAAAATCGTCAACAACTACAATGAGGTGTATGACTACTTTTATATAAAGGTTGCTGATGCCTCCAGGATATGGGGCATGGAACTCGAACATCTGCTGTCACCTTATTGGATCAATTACCTGGTGGAAGATAATACGTTGGTAGAGGAACATATCGCCGGAATACCCGGTGATATGTTTGCAGGTTCATATATGGGCCGGCCGGAATTTAATCCAAAACGCATTGCGAAGGAGTTTGTGAAATTCAATGAGCGCTGCTTTATGCGTCTATTGGGCGACATGCGCAGTTATAATTTTGTGTTTGATATTACCCAGGATTTTGACGATATACAATTCCGTATGAGGGCAATTGATTTTGATCAGCAATCCTATGAAGGAAGGAAAAATGTTTACCTGCCACAATTCTTCAAAGAGAACAAGGTATTTGTGGATCTTGTTGCCAAACATTTCAATCCTGACGTTATCAGGCAGTACCAGACTGAAGAAAGGTCCCTCGTCATCAGGCGGATGCGGGCTCAGCGGCACAGGTTAAAAGACTTAAAGGATTCATTATTGGATGACGAACTTTCATCAACCCAAAAAGTGGATCAATTAAGAAAGGAACTTGCTGAGTACCACCAGAATTACCGTTTTCTGAATTGTGATACCATGGCCAGGATATTGCTATTGCATATGAAGGAATTTATCCTGCTAGACAAAAAGCAAATATGATCCTACGCAAGTGTATAAGATAAAGGCTTAATTTGTAAAGGATATTGTTGAATTAACCAAACCTCATGAATTTTTTTACGCATTTGGGCCGCTTTATATTGATGATCAAAGGCATGTTCAGTAAGCCAGAGAACCTGAAGATGTATTGGAAAGAATTAATGCATCAGTGTGTGGAAATTGGTGTTGGTTCACTGGGTATAGTATCTATCATTTCGGTGTTTATCGGGGCTGTGTCAACCGTTCAGACTGCTTACCAGCTGGTAAGCCCGGTTATTCCAAAGTCGACCATCGCCCAAATTGTACGTGATACCGTTATCCTGGAATTTGCCCCTACCCTTACCTGTATTGTACTCGCCGGTGTGGTGGGTAGTAAGATAGCGAGCACACTGGGCAACATGAGGGTATCTGAACAGCTCGATGCCCTGGAGATCATGGGTATCAATAGCAAGGCCTATATGGTAATGCCTAAAATACTCGGTTCCCTGATAGTAATTCCGATGCTGGTGGTGATCTCTGCAGTTTTGGGCATTTGGGGTGGAAGGTTCGCAGGTAGTGCCGCTAATATTCTTTCTGCAGAAACTTTTGATCGCGGGCTGTTCCAGAGCTTTATGCCATTCAACGTTACATTTGCACTCATCAAGGCGTACACGTTCGCCTTTATCATTTCCAGCGTGTCTGCCTATTATGGATACAATGTTGAAGGTGGCGCACTGGAGATTGGGCGTGCCAGTACCCAGGCCGTGGTTACAAGTTGTGTGATGATACTGCTGGCCGACTATGCACTGGCTGCTTTATTGTTGCCGTGACCATTTATCAATTGAAACGAATACATGATCGAAGTAAAAAATATCAAAAAAGGATTTTCCGGAAGAACGGTTATAGATGACGTATCAGCAACATTTGAAACCGGTAAGTGTAACCTGATCATCGGATCGAGTGGCAGTGGTAAAACGGTGCTTATGAAATGCATTGTCGGGCTTTTCGAGCCAGACTACGGATCTGTAAACTACGATGATGAAAATTTTACGGAAATGGATGTGCACAGCCGTAAGGAAATGCGTCAGAAAATTGGTATGTTATTCCAGGGTTCTGCGTTGTTCGACAGTATGACGGTTGAGCAAAACGTAATGTTTCCATTAGACATGTTCACCAACTGGAACATGAAGGAAAAACAAAAAAGGGTAAATGAAGTATTGAACAGGGTTAACCTGGACGAAGCACAGAAGAAATTTCCCGCAGAGATCAGTGGGGGTATGAAAAAAAGGGTAGGTATAGCCAGAGCTATCGTCCTCAATCCCAAGTACCTGTTTTGTGATGAACCAAATTCCGGTCTTGATCCTCAAACCTCACTCGTGATCGATAAACTGATCCAGGAATTAACGGTCGAATTTAACATCACTACGGTGATCAATACACACGACATGAACAGTGTGATGGAGATCGGCGACCATATCGTGTATATGTACCAGGGGCTGAAAGAATGGGAAGGAAATAATAAAGAGATCATCTTTTCAAAAAACCAAAAGCTCAATGAATTTATTTTTGCGTCAGCATTCCTGCAGGATGCAAAAGATATGCGGATGCTTGAAGTAAAGGGAAAGATTGACGATAACCGGGACATGGACAAACTTCTGAATTCATGAAAAGACTCGTAATAAGTCTACTTCTGCTCTTGGGATCAGCACTTTCTGCCCATGAATTCTGGCTGGAACCTCAAAATTTTCACCTGAAAAAAGGGGAAAGTCTTACCCTGAAGTTTTTAGTTGGCGATGATTTTACGGGCGAAAACTGGAAAGGCAGCCGCGGTTCAGTAGAAAAACTCCAACTTTATTACAATGAAATCCGGGACGACCTGGTTCAATTATTACCGGACAGCACCGGTGGCGACTCACTTAAACTGCAGTTTTTTGACGAAGGCACGGCCGTTATCGGATACCAATCGACCAATAAATTCATCAATCTTGATGCTGCCAAATTTCTCGACTATTTAAAAGAAGACGGGCTCACTAACGCTATTGCCTACCGAGAGGTGCACCATGAAATCGATTCATCGGGTCGTGAGAAATATCTACGATGTGCCAAAACCATTTTCCAAGTGGGGAATAAAATGGACAATTCGTTCAGGGAAGTGTATGGCTTTCCCACTGAATTCATACCCTTATCAAACCCTTACGTCCTCAAAAAAGGAGAAATCCTCAGGATTAAAGTTCTTGTAAATGGAGATCCAACGGCAGGTTTGCTGGTCAAAACCTGGCATAGGGTTAACGGCAAAACCGAGAAATCTGAACTACATTCAGATGGAGAAGGGATCATAAGTATCCCGGTTACCCGAGTAGGTAAGTGGATGCTCAGTAATGTGCGGATGGACAGGATAGAATCCGATTCAGATGCAGAATGGCAGAGCTATTGGGCCACCCTTACCTGGGGATATTAAAAAAAAATTTCATATACTTCAGGTTTTCAACGTAATTGGTATCAAATTATTATGTTAATTCTCCGAATACTTGCAAATCTGAAATTTTGCAGTATTTTTGAAGCCAATTCTGGTCAAACCACTTCTGAATTTCCAATACCACTGCAAGCCTCGCTTACTCAGCGATAGTATCCGGTTACCCTTTGCCGTACTTTATTATTTATAAACTTGCAGACATGAAAAGATTTTTTACACTATTAGCTTTATTTACTATTGTAACTACGGCATCACAAGCCCAGTTTACCTTTACGCAGACCCGATCACCACAGACTGTAACATCAGAGCCTCTGGGAGGTGAAACCGTTTTTTGGGACGCACCCTCACCGGCAAAGGTTCTTTCGGCAGATAATATTTATCAAAGTACAGTTCCCAGTTTTCCCGGAAACCTGGAATACTCAGATTGGTTGTTTTCGACCAATTTTGGGTTTAATATTTCCACTTCGGCAACAATTGAACTGATTGAGGTAAAAATCGTACGTAAAGCAAGAGGTACTGCAATCAGGGATAACAGACTCCAATTGGTACGCGGCGGATCTCTTGTAGGAGCTGATTATGCAGCAACAAGTGTAAACTGGCCTGCTACGAGGACACTGGCGGTTTACGATGGTGACTTCGGTGCAGACCCACTTTGGTCAACAACCTGGACTCCTGCCCAGATCAATGACCCTAGCTTCGGATTCGGTCTCGTTGTGTTCAAAGCTGGTGGAATACTCACAACCGATTTCGCCGACATTGACAGGATAGAAATTTCCGTCACTTTCAATCAACTGTTCCCTATCGTCCTTACTAATTTTGATGCAAAGGCTATAGATAGTAAAGTAGCGATTAGTTTCACCACTGAGTCAGAAACAAAAGTAAAAACGCTGTTCATTGAGCGTTCATCTGACGGCAGAAATTATACTGATCTATTCGCCATTCAACCTAAGGGAGCAGAGAACATCAAGACAACTTATAATCTTACCGACGCAGCTCCTTTACTGGGTACAAACTACTATCGTCTGAAAGAAATTGATGTTGATGGCAAATGGCATTATTATGAAACCAGGGTTGTGAAA
>JANMMA010000017.1:0-2192 GCA_031372815.1 Sphingobacteriales bacterium | reverse complement strand
ATATCCGCCTGAAGCCCGATCTGTATTTATGGAGCCATAATCGGTGGAAGCATCCCTGGAAAACAGAATACGATCCTTTTTGGATTGATAAAGAATCCCCACCGGCAAAAACTAAGGAAGATGGAAATGATTAATAATGGGCATCTCTAAAAACCCTGTCAGTCTGAGCTTGTCGAAGACTGAATGTTACTGAAACCGGTGTCTGATAAGGCTTCGATAGGGTCTTCCTGAAAATTTACAATTCACACCTGTGGTTCATTTGTGAAGAAATAGTTGTAACAAAAACCCCGTAATGGCATAAAATATGCGCAAAACGGGGTAACAAAAATTCTTTTCAAATGTACCAAAATTTATTATTTGAGCAATCGAAAGATATTCAGTTGATGGCCTTCTATAACACTGCGCTTGGGGAACTATATCAGTCTATTCCATTTGATTCATTAAGTAAACAGTTTATTTCTCCGGTCCGCTCTATCAGCGGCAAGGGCTGTAAGCCCTGGTTTGATTTAAAGGGCGGCATTGCGCTTCAGATTTTAAAATCCTACTACCGGTGCAGTGATGCCATGCTGATAGAACAGTTGAACGGAAACTGGCAGATGCAAATGTTTTGTGGCATTCAATTAAAACAGGGCGAGCAAATAAAGGATAAAGACATTGTAGGTCGTTGGCGCCATTTTGTTTCCCGCCAGCTTGATATAGATAAACTGCAGATAAGTTGTGTGCAGCACTGGAAGCCCTTTATGCAACACACCCATACGGGTTTCTGTGATGCTACAGTGTATGAGAGCTATATAGATTATCCGGCTGATGCAAAACTGTTATGGAAGGGGTGTTGCAATATTTATCAGATGATAAAGCAGAAGCGGAAAGAACTGAAGCTACGGCATACCCGCATTAATCATCAAAAGCGAAAAGCCCGCTATTTGTCGTTTGCCAAACGCAGAAAGAAAGGTAAAAGAGAAAGCAGAAAGATATGTAAGAAGCTGCTTCAGTATTTGCTGCGTTTGGAAGGTCAGTTAGCGGATATGCTGTCAAGACATAGAACAACGTTAAGCAACAAAGAGAACCGGCGGCTGGAGACCATTCAAACCATGAAGGAACAACAATGGCAGTTGCATTTTGGCAAACAGGCTACAGTGCCCTGCCGGATTGTATCATTACATAAACCCTATGTCCGCCCGATCATCCGTGGCAAAGAAGTAAAGCCGGTAGAGTTTGGTGCCAAAGTAAACATGCTGGTAGTGGATGGGATCAGTTTTATAGAACACCTCAGCTATGATAACTTTAATGAAGGCACACGGCTGCAAAGCACCATTCATTTACAAAGAAGATATTTTGGTGCTTGCCATCAAATGGGTGCCGATGCGATTTATGCCACTAATGAAAACCGCCGGTATTGCACCAAAAACAATATTGCTACCAGTTTTATTGCTAAAGGCAATGAAGGCAAACTCAAAGTACAAAAAAGCCAGATGCGATCGATACTTGGCAAAATCAGAAGCACGGTGATAGAGGGCAGTTTTGGCAATGAAAAAAATCATTATCAATTAGGCAAAATAAAAGCCAGGACACAGGGTAATGAAAAAGTCTGGATCTTCTTCAGTCTGCTTACCTGCAATGCAATGCAAGTAGCTAAACGCATGAAACTTGCCAGGAAGGCAGACCTGGAATTAAATTTAGCAGCATAAAAAAACCTCAAACCCTTGAATCAAAGGAGTAGTGTGCCCCGACTACAACAAAACTTGAACATTTGCAGCCAAACTTAACAAATCAGAGTTAACAAAACTAAAAAGCAGTATCAGTTATCACCAATACTGCTTATTCTAAAATTTACTTTTCTATTTTCAGGGAGACCCAAATTAAAAATGAAAAATTTTAAGCCAGATTCATTCTGAATACCAATTTATTAATTTCTGAATTGAGATTTATTTGGATCTTGTGATTTGGTTCTTGGATCTTGTGTTAATCGTCAAATTTTATCCTGTAGTTTACAAAGCTCAGTCCAGCTTCCGCCGTTATAAACTTCTTTTATTCCTGTTTCTTTTATTATCCTGATGGCTATACTGCTCTCGTACGCGGAGTTACTGCAAACGATTACAGGAAGATTCATTTCTTTAATTCTGTTTTTATTAATAGAGATGCGGTCCTTCGGAATATTGATGGAACCGGGGAATTTACCATTGTCAAATTCA